>NZ_JAKEIO010000014.1 GCF_021474405.1 [Streptosporangium] indianense | reverse complement strand
GGGCGCCGCGACCCCGTGCCGCCGGCGACGACCCGAGGCTCGGCGCCTCGCCGGGTCGTGTATGCCGAACCGGACCAGGGCAGCAGACCCTCCGCCAGGGCCGCGCGCGGGGTGTCCCGCAGGGTCGTCAGCTCCTCGTGTGCGGCCGTGCAATGCGGGCATTGCGCCATGTGCGCGTGCAGGTCGGCACTGTGGCGGGGGGCGTGCGCCCGCGTCGACTCCTCGATCAGGCGGCGGAAGTCCGCGCAGCGCGGGTCGTCGGAGGCGGCCAGGCGCGACCTGAGACAGGCCTGGGACATCGCCTGGAGGGCCTGCGTCGTGCCGTACACCACGTCTTGGGGGGCGAGGTCGAGGAAGGCGGCCGTGCGGCCCTCGGGTTCCTCGTCCACGACGGCGTACCAGAGGAGGCCCTGGGTGCGGGAGGGCAGGGCGTGGAACGCGGCCAGCAGGGGCGGCAGCGGGCCCCCCGGGGTGCCGGCGGTGTTCAGGACCAGCAGCAGGCCGGGGTCCAGGCCCGCGGAGCGGTCGTCGCGGGCCCAGGACGCGGCCAGCCGGGCGGTCAGCAGCAGGAGGTGGTGGCGGAGCGGGACGCGGGGTTCCACACCGTGTGCCGTCTCGCGGGCCGCCGCCGTGAAGGTCTCGGCCACCAGCCGCCGGGCCGCCGACTCGCCCGCGGTGCACAGCCGGGCGTAGCCGAGGGCCGCCGGGCGGTGCCGTCGGTGGAGCTCCCGCAGCGCCGCGTAGGCGGTGGCGGTGTCGCCGCGCAGCAGTACGGTCAGCCGCGCGTCCGACGCCTCGCCGTACGGCCCGCGGCCCGCGTCCCCGGCAGTGTCGCCGCCCTGAGCCATCCTCGCCCCTCCTAGCCCGCCACCCTTCCCCTGTCCTGACGTACCGGCCAGTTTGGGGTGCCCACATGGTGGCGGAGGCGGCCCTTTCGGAAAAGGGAGTTACCTGAGGTAACTGAGCAGGGCTTCGGTCACCGGGAAGCGGGCCTCCGAAAAGGCTCATTCCTCCACCGTCAGCCGTGCGCAACCGCACCCGCGTGCGCGACAGCAGCCGGGAGACGTGCATCTGGGAGATGCCGAGTTCCTCACGGCAACTGCCCGCCCCCGCACCGGCCCGCAGCCTTCTGACGGCCCACAGACGGCCCCAGGATGCCGACAAGCCCCTCATCTGCCATGAAACAGCAGGTGGGGGGCTTGTTCGTGCGGACTTACTTCTTCTTGCCCTGGTTCTTGACCGCCTCGATCGCCGCTGCCGCCGCCTCGGGGTCGAGGTAGGTGCCGCCCGGGTTCAGGGGCTTGAAGTCGGCGTCGAGTTCGTAGGAGAGCGGGATGCCCGTGGGGATGTTGAGGCCCGCGATGTCCGCGTCGGAGATGCCGTCGAGGTGCTTGACCAGGGCGCGCAGCGAGTTGCCGTGGGCCGCGACCAGGACCGTACGGCCGGTCAGGAGGTCGGGGACGATCGCGTCGAACCAGTACGGGAGCATGCGGACGACGACGTCCTTCAGGCACTCCGTGCGCGGCCGCAGCTCCGGCGGGAGGGTCGCGTAGCGCGGGTCGTGGAACTGGGAGTACTCGGCGTCGACGTCCAGCGGCGGGGGCGGGGTGTCGTAGGACCGGCGCCACAGCATGAACTGCTCCTCGCCGAACTCGGCGAGCGTCTGGGCCTTGTCCTTGCCCTGGAGAGCACCGTAGTGGCGCTCGTTGAGGCGCCAGCTGCGGTGGACCGGGATCCAGTGGCGGTCCGCGGCCTCCAGGGCCAGCTGGGCCGTGCGGATCGCCCGCTTCTGGAGGGACGTGTGGACCACGTCGGGGAGAAGATCGGCGTCCTTCAGGAGCTCGCCACCGCGGACTGCCTCCTTCTCGCCCTTCTCGTTGAGGTTCACGTCCACCCAGCCGGTGAACAGGTTCTTCGCGTTCCACTCGCTCTCGCCGTGGCGGAGGAGGATCAGCTTGTACGGTGCGTCGGCCATGCCCCAGAGCGTAATCCACGCTTTCGCCCGTTCGCGTGACTGCCCGGCAGGCGGACGTTTGACGGGATCTGTTAATTGAGTGGCCCCCGTCAACCGACGGCTCGTAACGTGCTCATGCCTTCAGCGCTGCTTACACACACCACTCACGCCTTGCTGCCCCGGGGGATCCATGCCGTACGCCCTGCGTGCCCGACAAGCCGTCCGGGAGACGGTCTCCGGTCTCCCCCGGGAGTTCTGGTGGCTGTGGACCAGCACCCTCGTCAACCGGCTCGGCGCCTTCGTCGCCACCTTCATGGCCCTGTACCTGACCCTCGACCGCGGCTACTCCGCCTCCTACGCCGGTCTGGTCGCCGCCCTGCACGGGCTCGGCGGCGTGGTCTCCTCGCTGGGCGGCGGGGTGATGACCGACCGGCTGGGCCGACGGCCGACCCTGCTGATCGCGCAGTCCTCCACCGCCGTGTTCGTCGCACTGCTGGGCTTCGTGCACGACCCGGTCGCGATCGCCGGTGTCGCCTTCCTCGTCGGCATGGCCAGCAACGCCTCGCGGCCCGCCGTGCAGGCGATGATGGCCGACATCGTCCGGCCCGAGGACCGTATCCGCGCCTTCTCCCTCAACTACTGGGCCATCAACCTCGGCTTCGCCGTCTCCTCCATGGCCGCCGGTTTCATCGCCGAGGTCAGCTACCGCGCCGGGTTCCTGATCGAGGCGGGGATGACGATGGCCTGCGCGATCCTCGTCTTCCTGCGGCTGCCGGAGTCCAAGCCGGCCGGGCGGGTGGTGCCGGCGGGCGCCCCGGACGACTTGGTGAGCCTGCGCACCGTGCTGCGCGACGGACGGTTCATGAGCGTCGTCGGGCTGTCCTTCCTCGTCGCGCTCATCTTCCAGCAGGGTTCGGTGGGGCTGCCGGTGGCCATGGGCGAGGCCGGCTTCACCCCGGCCGAGTACGGCATGGCCATCGCCGTCAACGGTGTGCTGATCGTCGTGCTCCAGATCCCCGTCACCCGCTTCATCGAGCACCGCGATCCCCGTCGGCTGCTGGTCGTCTCGTCCGTCCTCGCCGGGTACGGCTTCGCCCTCACCGCCTTCGCGGGGTCCCTGGGGCTCATCGCGCTCACGGTGTGCGTGTGGACGCTGGCCGAGATCGTCAACGCGCCGACGCAGACCAGTCTGGTCGTACGGCTGTCGCCGGTGCACGGACGCGGGCGCTACCAGGGCATGTACACGATGTCCTGGTCGGTGGCCGGCCTCGTCGCCCCGCTGCTCTCCGGGTTCGTCATCGACCGGTTCGGGGCGGAGTGGCTGTGGGGGCTGTGCGCGGTGGTGGGGACCGTGGCCGGGGCGGGATACGCCCTGCTGATGCGGCGCATGCCCGGCGAGGAGAAGGTGGTCGAGCCGTCGGCGGGGGTGCGGCCGCAGCCGGAGGTCGGCGCGGGGTGAGGCGCAGCGCACCCGGGTCGGCGCGGCGGCCCGGGCCGGGATGCGCGGCGGAACGTCCCTCACATCGGCAGCGAGCGCAGCCGCACCGGCCCGGCGGGCCAGCGCGCGTCGTCGCGCAGGGGCGTCACCATCGTGCGCAGCGGCATGGTCACCACGCGCGAGCCGGGCTGTTCGACGCGTACGTCCGTGTCGAGCGGCCGCCATCCGAGGCGCTCGTACAGCGGCACGAGGGGTGGCCGGCAGAACAGCAGCGCGTGCCGGGGGCCCTGGGTGCGAGCGTGGTCGAGGGCCGCCGCGAGGACGAGCCGGGCCAGGCCCCTGCCCCGTACGCCGGGCGCCACGGCCACTCCGCCCACGCCCATGACCTCCGTCTCCACGCCGTCGACCGTGATCGGCAGCCGTAGCAGACCGGCGTGTGCCACCAGCCGGCCATCGAGCCGGACGCCGAAGTGTTCGTCCTTGGGAAGCCAGGTCAGACCGGTGTCGGCCACACCGAACGGGTCGTCGCCGGTGCCGAGAATCTCGTCCTGTTCCGTCTTCGTGTAGCGGGAGAGCCGGGTGACGGTCGGCCCCCCGCCGGGGGAATCGTTCACTGGCATACCAGGATCATGATCCAGGACCATCCCGCCGACACCCCCTCTCCTCCTCTCTCCCCCCGGCCACCGCCGCCCTACCCGTCCACGAAGCCCAGTTCCGTGTCCGGTCGGCACTGCGGGCAGGGCTTGACCCCTTCCGCGAGGGCTCGCCGGGCATGGTCACGGTCGACGCCCTTGCTGCGTCGGCCCGCGGTCCAGCAGCCGCCGACGTGGACGTACACGGCTTCGCGCCCGGACAGGCCGCGTTCGATCAGCCAGTCCGGCGCGGGCGGGCGGGCCTGGAGGCCGCGCCGGTGTTCGGCCTGGCGGCGTTCCTCGTCCGCGATCCACCGGCGGGTGCGGGCCAGGTCGCGCACCTGCACGCGCTCCAGGAAGCGGAGCAGCGCGAGCCGCGACTCTGGATCGTTCATACGTTCGATTCTAGGAGCAGGTCGCCCCCGAGCCCACCCCGCCCTTCGTCCCTGCTCATGGGTGGATCTCCCGAACCACCTCCGAGGTGATCGACTCCCCCGGGCGGCTCGGGCAAGCTGGGACCATGAGAACCGCCGGAATCGCCGACACCGTCGACGCATCCGAAGTCACCCGCTCCACCGTCCGGAAGTTCCTCGAACTCCGGCTCGCCGGTGACACCGAAGGGCTCACGGCCCTCTTTGCCGACACCGTCGACTGGATACTCGCCGAGAACCCCGTCGTGCCCTGGATCCGGCCCCGTTCCACCGCCGCCGAGTGCGCGGCGCAGGCCGACGACCTGGCCCGGTACACCGTCCCCGAGGACGCCCGCGCGTCCGTCGACACCTTCCTCGTCGACGGGACGGACGCCGTGCTCATGGGGCACCTCTCCGGGACCGTCCGGGCGACCGGCAAGCCCTTCTCGGGGCCCTTCGCGCTGCGGCTCACCGTCGACGGCGGGCGGATCACCCGGCACCACCTGTACGAGAACAGCGTGTCGATCGCCGCGGCCTGCACGCCCTGACCCACCACGTGCGTCAGCGGGGCCAGGCGTGCCCGGTCATACGTCGCCGTCGCCCGATGGCCGTGCCGTCCCCGGCCACCCGCTGCCGCCGCCCGGCACGACCCGGACGTACTGCCGCTTGTCCTCGTCCCGCACGACCACCCCCAGCCGCAGCAGTTCCCCGCGCAGCTCCCGGGCCTCGGCGCCGTGCTCGTCCTCACGGGTCCGGGCGCGGGCCCGCAGCAGGGCGTCCGCGCCCGCGGGCAGGCCGGGGGTGCCGGGGACCCAGCGGCGGAACTCGGCGCGATGCGGATCCTGTTCCTCCCAGCTGTACCCGTGTGCGGTCAGGGCGTCCGCGAGGCGCCGCCAGTCCAGGCCGCACTGCTCCCGCGCGAGTTCCAGACCGCCGGGGCCGAGCAGGACGAGCTGCCTGCCGTCCCGGAAGCACGCGCAGACCTCCTCGCGCGTGAACTCCTGGGAGCTGTCCCTGACGGCCAGCGTCACGTGAGTGTCGGCTACGCGGACGGACAGCGACTCGTGCACCGCCCAGAAGCCGAGCAGCAGTCCGCCGAGCGCCCCCAGAGCGATCGTGCCGAGGGTGAGGGCGGGCTCCGGAACCGAGGTCAGCAGTTCGGCCGGGCCTTCGAGGGGCGCCCACGGCAGGGCGAGCAGCAGGCGGGCGAGGAGCGGGAGCAGCGCGCCGGCCGCCGCACCGCAGGCGACGCAGAAGAGCACGACGGCCCAGGCCGATTCGGCGAGTTCCGTCGCCCCGCCCGCCTGCGCACGGGGGCTCTTCCGCATGGGAACGTTCCTGGCTTCCTCCATGCGGCCAGTCTCCTCAGGCGCCGTGTCCCCTGTCGTCAGCCGTTGGTCTACGCGCCCGCGACTTCGGTCGCCTTCGTGCCCCCGCTCAGGGGTGCATCCGCGCGCCCTTCACCACCTTGTCCACCGCGTTCCTCGGGCCGTACACGGCGAGCCCCACGAGGTCCAGGTCCGCCGTCGGCACGGCCCGCACGGCGGCGCGGTTGTCACGGTCGTTGCCCGTGGCGAAGAGGTCGGAGGTGAACAGCGCGCGGGGCAGGGCCCGGGACAGGGCACGGGCGTGGGCGGTGGCCAGGACCTCCTTGGTGGCCTCGAAGACCATGACGGGCTGGCGGAACATGGGGAGGTAGGGCACGCCGTCCGCGTCCTCGTACGGTTCGCCGATCACCTCGGGCACCTGTGTTCCGAGGCCGCTGACCAGGAACGATGTCACGTTGAGGCGCTGCCAGGGCTCCAGGTCCGCGCGCAGCAGTACGGCGATCTTCGTGTCGAAGCGGATCGGTTCGGTGTTCATGGTCCGAGCGTGCCCGCCGGCCGCCGCCGGGGTCTTGTACGTTCTTTGCATGGCCTCCGAGTCCGCCTCCCGGTCCTCCCGGACCGTCTCCGCCTGGCGGCCCGCCGTCGAGGGTGTCGTCGAGGTCTTCCACGCGCGTTTCACCGAGTACGCGTATCCGATGCACGTCCACGACGCCTGGACGCTGCTGATCGTCGACACCGGGGCCGTGCGGTACGACCTCGACCGGCACGAGCACGGCACCCCGCAGGACACCGTGACGCTGCTGCCGCCGCACGTGCCGCACAACGGCTCACCCGTCAGCGCCGAGGGGTTCCGCAAGCGGGTGCTGTACCTGGACGGGACGTACCTGGGCGACGAGTTCATCGGGGCGGCCGTGGACCGGCCCGATCTGCGCGATCCGCTGCTGCGCCGGCGGGTGGGCCGGTTGCACGGCGCGCTGGGGCGGCCGGGCGAGGAACTGGAGGCGGAGAGCAGGCTGTTGTTCGTCGGGGAGCGGTTGCGCGGGCATCTGCGGGGCGAGTCCGCCGCCGCTCGGCCGGCCGATCCCGTGCTCGCCCGGCGGCTGCGCGAGGTGCTGGACGAGCGGGTCGTCGAGGGTGTCGTCCTGCGCGAGGCCGCCGGGCTGCTCGGCGCCCATCCCGCCCATCTCGTCCGGGCGTTCACCGCGGCCTACGGCATCGCCCCGCACCAGTACCTGACGTCCCTGCGCGTGGGGCGCGCCCGGCGGCTGCTCCTGGAGGGGCACCCACCGGGCGAGGTGGCGGTGGCGGCCGGCTTCTACGACCAGTCACATCTCACCCGGCACTTCCGCAGGCTCGTGGGGGTGCCGCCGGGGCGGTACAAGGCGGGTTAGCGCTCCGGGCGCCGGGTGAGGTGGGCGAACGCGTCCAGGTTGCGGGTCGACTCCCCCCGGGAGATTCGCCACGCGTACTCCTTGCGGATCGCCGAGGCGAAGCCCAGCTCCAGCAGGGTGTTGAAGGCGCCGTCGGAGGCCTCCAGGACCTGGCCGAGCAGACGGTCCAGCTCGTCGGGCGTGACGGAGGGCAGGGAGAGGCGGCCGGTGACGTAGACGTCGCCGTGCTGGTCGACGGCGTAACTCACGCCGTAGAGCTTGAGGTTGCGCTCCAGGAGCCAGCGGTGGACGCCCTGTTCGTTCTCGTCGGGGTGGCGGATGACGAAGGCGTTGAGCGACAGGGAGTGCCGGCCGACGATCAGGGAGATCGTCGTCTTGAGCTTGCGGGTGCCCGGGAGCTGGGCGACGTAGGTGCCGCGTTCGGGGCTCTCCCACTCCAGGTCGGCGTCCTTGAGCACTCCCTCGATGACCTGCGCCGCTCGCTGTTCCTGATCGGTTTCACCCATGCAGCGAGCGTACGCGACGCCGGTGGGCCTGCATCGCGGCCGTGTAGACGTCCGTCGTGGCGGCGGCGGCCGTGTCCCAGCCGAAGGACTGGGCGTGGCGGGCGGCCTGGTCGCCCAGCCGGGGCGCGAGGTGCGGGTCGTCGGCGAAGTCGCGCAGCACGCGCGCGTAGTCGGCCGGGTCGTGGCCGCGGACGAGGAAGCCGGTGTGCCCGTCGCGCACGGCGACCGGCAGGCCGCCGACCGAGGCCGCGAGGACCGGGGTGCCGGCCGCCTGCGCCTCTATGGCGACCAGGCCGAAGGACTCGCTGTAGGAGGGCATGACCAGAACGGAGGCGGCGCGGAACCAGTCCGCCAGCTGTTCCTGGCCGACCGGCGGGCGGAACCGTACGACGTCGGCGATGCCCAGGCGCGCGGCCAGCTTCTGCAGGCCCTCGGGCTTGGCGAGGCCGGTGCCGGAGGGGCCGCCGACGACGGGCACGAGGATGCGCGAACGCAGTTCGGGGCGCTGGTCGAGGAGGACGGCGACGGCGCGCAGCAGGACGTCCGGGGCCTTCAGGGGCTGGATGCGGCCGGCGAACAGTGGGATCAGCGCGTCCTGGGGCAGGCCGAGGCGGGCCCGGGCGGCGGCGCGGCCGTCGGCGGGCGAGAAGCGGCTGAGGTTCACGCCGGGGTGGACGACGGCGACCTTGTCGGGCTCGGCCGTGTAGTGCCGCACCAGTTCGTCGGCCTCTTCGGTGGTGTTGGCGATGAGGCGGTCGGCGGCGGCGACGATCTGGGTCTCGCCGATGACGCGGGCGGCCGGTTCGGGGGTGTCGCCGTCGGCCAGGTTGGCGTTCTTGACCTTGGCCATGGTGTGCATGGCGTGCACCAGGGGGACGCCCCAGCGCTGGGCGGCGAGCCAGCCGACGTGTCCGGAGAGCCAGTAGTGCGAGTGGACCAGGTCGTAGTGGCCGGGGCGATGATGGGCCCAGGCCTGCATCACGCCGTGGGTGAAGGCGCACAGCTGGGCGGGGAGGTCCTCCTTGTTGAGGCCCTCGTAGGGGCCGGCGTCGACGTGCCGGACGAGGACGCCGGGGGCCAGTTCGACGGTCGGCGGGAGCGCGGCGGCGGTCGCACGCGTGAAGATCTCGACCTCCACGCCGTGTGCGGCGAGGCGCTGGGCCAGTTCCACGATGTAGACGTTCATGCCGCCCGCGTCGCCGGTGCCGGGCTGGTGGAGCGGCGAGGTGTGCACGGAGAGCATGGCGACGCGGCGGGGCCTGCGGTGCAGCCGCAGGCGGGCCGGCGACGACGCGGAGCGCCTGCCGAGCCTGCCGATGTACTGGCTCACGTGGCGTTCCTCCTCGCTCCGGGCATGCCTCCGCAGGGCGCACGGTGCCCTCCGACGGGGTGCAACGCCGGAGGGAGGTGCTCCATTTCCCGATTCGGGAGTTTTACCGAATCATTACCGCTGATCGCTCAACCGTTCGAGACATGGAGAGGGCGGGTCCGTCGCCTTCAGGAGCGCGAACATCAGGTGAACTCCCGTCGACGACTCCCCGGGGCGGACACGACGAGCTGTACGGCGGCCGGGGCGACGACGTCCTGCACGGCGACGGCGGCGACGACGAGCTGTACGGCGGCCCCGGCCGGGATGCGCAGGGTCGTGCGCGCGCATCCCCGGCGGGTCGCCGCGCCGACGGGTTTGCGCACCCCAACCATGTCCGAGAGACGTGAGGTGGCGTGGCGAGCGGGAAGAGCGTGGTGCGTGATGAAGCTGGTGGTGCAGGAGTTCCTGTCGCTCGACGGTGTCTCCCAGGGGCCGGGCGCCCCGGACGAGGACACCAGTGGCGGCTTCGAGCGGGGCGGCTGGTTCGTACCGCATCTGGACGAGGAGTTCGAGCGGCTGGTCGGCAGCTGGCTCGGGCAGGCGGACGCACTGCTGCTCGGCCGTCGGACGTACACGGGCTTCGCCCGGGACTGGCCCGCGATGACCGGCCATCCGCTCGCCGGGATCATGAACAGCCTGCCGAAGTACGTCGCCTCCCACACCCTGACCGAGGCCGGATGGAACCCGACCACGATCCTGTCCGGCGACGTACCCGCCCAGGTCGCCGAGCTGAAGCGGCAGCCCGGCCGGGAGCTCCAGGTCCACGGCAGCGCCCGCCTCGCCCAGTCCCTGCTGGCCGCCGGGCTGGTCGACACGCTACGGCTGGCGATCGCGCCGGTCGTGGTCGGCCAGGGGCGGCGGCTCTTCCCGGACGGCGGTGCCCCCACGGGCCTGCGGCTGACCGACCACCGGACGACGCCGGGCGGCCTGTCGGTACACGTCTTCGAGTCGTCGGGGGCGCCGCGGTTCGGGACGTACGGGGGCGGGGGCGGGGCGTAGCGGCCCTCTCCTCCTGGCGCCCCGCCTACTGGTCGGCGGCACCTCGCGCCCTGACAGCGCCGGCGGCCGCTTAACCTCGTACGCATGACACCCCGCGCGACCACCCGCCCCTTCGGCACGGTGACGCGCGGCACGACCAACCCCAACCGGCTGCGCCGCATGGACCGCTGGATCGCGGCCACGCACGGCGCCGAGCTGCGCCGCGCCGCCGACCCGGTCGCGGTCGACCTCGGATACGGCGCCGCCCCCTGGACGGCCGTCGAGCTGCTCCAGCGCCTGCGCACGGTCGCCCCCCGCACGCGCGTGGTGGGCGTCGAGATCGAACCGGCCCGGGTCGCGGCGGCGCTGCCCTACGAGCGGCCGGGGCTCGCCTTCCGGCACGGCGGCTTCGAGATCCCGATCCCGCAGCGCCCCCTGCTCGTCCGCGCGGCCAACGTGCTGCGGCAGTACGACGAGGCCGAGGTCGCGGCCGTGTGGCAGCGCCTGTGCGCACGCCTCGCACCGGCGGACCCGGCGGCCGGGTCGCGCGGCGGACTGCTGGTCGAGGGGACCTGCGACGAGATCGGACGCCGGCACGTGTGGGTCGCGCTCGGCCCGGAGGGACCGCGCACGGTCACCTTCGCCACCCGGCTGGGCTCCCTGGAGCGCCCTTCCGACCTGGCGGAACGCCTGCCGAAGGCACTCATCCACCGCAACGTCCCGGGCGAGCCGGTGCACGCCTTCCTGCGCGACTTCGACCGCGCCTGGGCCGCCGCCGCCCCCTATGCCTCCTACGGCGCCCGGCAACGCTGGATCCGCGCGGTACGGGACCTGGCGGCCGACTGGCCGGTGTCGGACGGGCCCGCGCGGTGGCGACAGGGCGAAGTGACGGTGCGCTGGGCGGCTTTGGCCCCGGGCGTCTGATTCCTCCCGCCCGGACAGGGGCCGTTGGAACGATCTCTTTGAGTCGTTCGTCACACAGACCGGGAGATCGTCACACCGGGGGCATACCGGCGTGGGGGCGGCGGGAAGTACTCCCCCTGTCGCTTTCCGGGCCGACATGGCAGCATCCCCAGGCGAGCCGCAAGTTACTGACGGTTAATCAGTTGGGGGCCGAGGTATGGGTACGGGCAAGCGTGGCCTGATCGCGACGGCGGTGGCCGTGGTCTGCGCGGTCACGGTGCTGGCGGCACCGGGCACGGCGTTCGCGAACCCCACGCCCTCCCCCACCCCCGGCGCGGTCGCACCCGCCAAGGACCTCGAGGCCGTCCGCAAGAAGCTCGACCGGCTCTACCGCGCCGCCGGCCGCGCCACCGACGAGTACAACGCCGCCGACGAGAAGGCGGACAAGCAGTCCGCCGAAGTCGTCGCGCTGGCCAAGAAGATCGTCAAGGGCCAGGACGAGCTCAGGAAACTCAAGGACCGCGCGGGCGCCGCGGCCGCCGCCCAGTACCGCGGCGGCGGACTGCCGCCCGAGGCCCACCTGGTGCTGAGCGACGACCCGCAGGACTTCCTCGACGGCGCGGGCCGCGTCCGCGAGGGCCACCACGCGACCAAGGGCCTCCTCGGGGAACTGACCCGCACCCAGGAGGACTTGGAGCAGTACGCCAAGGACGCCTCCGCGCAGCTGCAGAAGCTGGAGGCGGGCCGCAAGGCCAAGGCCGCCGCACAGAAGAAGATCGAGAAGCAGATCGCGCAGGCGGAGAAGCTCGAGTCCGAGCTGCAGAAGGAGGAGCAGGAGCGCCTCGCCGAGCTGGAGAAGGAAGCGGCGGACAAGGCGCAGACCGCCTGGCTCGACTCCGGCATCCTGGAGGAGATCGACGGCAAGGCCTCCGCGCAGGGCAAGAAGGCCGTGAAGTACGCCACGGCCCAGATCGGCAAGCCGTACCAGTGGGGCGCCGAGGGGCCGAGGACGTACGACTGCTCGGGGCTGACGTCACAGGCCTGGATATCCGCCGGGCGCGGCATCCCCCGCACCTCGCAGGAGCAGTGGAAGCGGCTGCGGCACATCGACATCCAGGACATGCGCCCCGGTGACCTCATCATCTACTTCGCAGACGCCAGCCATGTCGCCATGTACATCGGGGACGGAGCGATCGTGCACGCGCCGCGCCCCGGACGGACCGTGACCATCGCCGGCGCCGGCACGATGCCCATCCTCGGGGTGGTACGGCCGGACGCGGGCGCCGGCGCCAACTGAGCGCGGACGTCGGCCGGACGAGGCACGGGACTCCGTGCCACTCGGCGCGGACGCCGGCTCCGACCCCGATGCGCTGAGCGCAGAGGCCGGCGGGACCACGGCGCACCGGATATCGGACGCCCGCGGTGACCTGGCCCACGTGACCCACCGCACCCCTTTTCGCGCGGGAGCCGTGCGCTGACGTGACGTTCGTCATCCCCGCAGCATCTCCGAGCTGTCCAACTGAGGGGCATATCGCGGCATATGACGCCGTCCGGTGACGCAGCGGCGTGGCTCACACCATTCCACTGCGGCGCCGACACCCGCTATGGTCCCGCTCGGTGGGTCGAGGTCCCTCGCCCCACCGTGCCCTCGGGGGGAGGGAAGGAACCCAAGACGATGCCCGTACCCATACCGCGGCAGAGAGCGATCCCGGCCGCGGAGAGTGGTCAGGCGCAGGCCGCGTCCCCGCGCGGCGGCTCGGCCGAGGAGTCCGCGAAGGACGTCTCGCCCGCGGGCCGCACGCCGGACACCGCCGGGAACACCACGGACAAGGTGGAGAACAACACCGCCCACACCAATCTGACGCTGCTGCTGATCGAGGACGACCCGGCCGGTTCGCCGATCGTGCCGGACATGCTCGACCAGGCAGGCAAGCCGATCCGCGTCCGCACGGCCCGCAACCTCACGGAGGCCGGCCGGCTGCTGACCGACGACGTCCACTGCATCCTGCTGGACCTGGCGCTGCCCGCGCCGGGCCACAGCGACTCGGCGGACGAGCTCGCCGTGCTCCGGCACGTGCTGGAGCTCGCTCCCCGGCACGCCGTCCTGGCGCTGACCGCGTCCGGTGACGCCGAGCGCGGCGCCGAGGCGGTGCGGGTGGGCGCCCAGGACTACCTCTTCCGCGACGAGCTGGACAGCAGGCTGCTGAGCCGCGCGATCCGCTACGCGGTGGAGCGCAAGCGGTCCGAGTCGGCCGAGCGCAGGCTCGCCGAGGGCCGGCTGCGCGCGCAGGAGAACCGCCGCCTGGAACGCGGTCTGCTGCCGACACCGCTGCTGGAGGGCTCGTCGCTGCGTTTCGCCGCCCGGTACCGCCCGGGCCGCTCGCGCGCGCTGCTCGGCGGTGACTTCTACGACGTGGTGCGCACGCCGGACGGCACGGTGCACGCCATGATCGGCGACGTCTGCGGGCACGGCCCGGACGAGGCCGCGCTCGGGGTGGAGCTGCGGATCGCGTGGCGGGCGCTGACCCTGGCGGGCCTGTGCGGCGACCAGCTGCTGGGCACGCTCCAGCAGGTGCTGGAGCACGAGCGGGCCGACGACGAGATCTTCGCGACCCTGTGCACGGTGGACATCGCGCCCGACGGCCGCCGGGCCGGGCTGTGCCTGGCCGGTCACCCGTCACCGCTGCTGGCCCGCCCGGGCAAACCGGCCCGCCTGCTGCCCTACGACAACAACGGCCCGGCCCTCGGGCTGCTGCCCGGCGCCCGCTGGCCGCGCATGCAGGTGGAGCTGGGCGCCGAGTGGAGCCTGATGCTCTACACCGACGGTCTGATCGAGGGCCACATCGGCCGGGGCCGGGAGCGGCTCGGGCAGGACGGCATGACGGAGATGATCCGCCGCCAGCTCGCCGAGGGCCTGCGCGGCGAGCAGCTGCTGCGGGCGGCGGTGAACGAGGTGCGCGACCTCAACGGTGGCGAGCTGACGGACGACGTGGCGGTGCTGCTGCTGGACCGGGTGCCGTAGCCTCCCGGCCGTGCGGGACCAGGTGCCGTGGCCTCCCGTTCCGTACGGGACCGGGTGCCGTAACCCGGCCCTCCTGCTCCGAGAGCCCTTACCGGCCGCCGTTCCAGGGGCCGTAAGGGCCGTCACTGCTGGAGCCGCGCCGGCTGCGGCCGCCGCCCGGGAGCGCCCGGATCGCGGGCCGTACGTCGACCATGTACACGATCGTCGCGATGAGGCCGATGATCGGCAGGAACGACAGGATCGGGAAGAGCAGGTTCACCACGAAGGCGATCCCGAGGATGATCAGCCAGAAGGGCTTGGTCTTCTTGTCGGCCGCGCGGTAGGCGTCCTCCCGGCGCACGGCCGCGTCGAGCAGCGCGAAAGCGCTGAAAACGATCAGGGCCATGCTCAGAAGCCACATAAACCCTGCGAAGCCCTGCATCAGCACAACGTCCACCACCTGACTCGGCTCGTCCTACGCGGTCACCGTACCCGTACAACGGGCCGGGCACCCCCAGGGTGCCCGGCCCGTGTGGCCGCTCCGCCGTCCTACTTCGCGGGCGGGGTGGTCTTCTTGGCGGTGGTGGGCTTGGGCGCCGGGGCCTTCTTGGCGGCCGGGGCCTTCTTCGCCTGGGCGGCGGGCTTCGCCGGCTCCTCCGTGACCGCGACCGGCTGCGGCTTCGGCTTCGGCTCGACGGCCACCGCCAGCTCCTCGACGCCCTCGGCGACGTCCTCGATGCTGTCGGCGGCCTCGCCGCGCCAGGTCCGCACGGCCTGCTCGCCGTGCTCGGCGACCTTCTCGTAGGTCTCACGGGCCTTGACGGCGTACTCGGCGGCCACGCCGACGCCGCGCAGCGCGAAGTCCTGGGCGCTCTCGCCGATCTTCTTCAGGTCCGCGTCGATCGTGCTGCCGAGCTTCTTGAGGTCGACGTCGATGGAGCCGATGAACTGGGTGACCTTGGTCTGCAGGGTCTCCTGGGTCTCCTTGACGCGGGCGGAGGCCTCCTTGGCCCGGGCGGAGGCCTTCTCCTGGACGGCCTTGGTGTCGGTGTTGCGGACGGCCTCGAACCGCGCGGGGGCTTCGGAGCGCAGCTGCTCCACCAGGGCCGGCACCTTCTTGGCCTGCTGAAGGGCGAGGTCGGCGGTGCCTGCGGCGAAGTAGAGCGGCGTCGGGTCGCTGAAGGTCTTGCGCAGGTCGTCGGTGATGGCCATGGTGATGGTCCTCCCGGATTCTGTTTCGCTCGAGGGTTCGGCTGAGGGTTGTGTGATCCGCGGCGGGCGGCCCATGCCCTGGTCCGGCTAGCCGGCCGTCTGCTGCGGATCGGTCTCGCTGCGGCCGCTGCCCTTGCGGGTGCGGCGGGTGGCGGTCTTACCGCCGTCGTTCGTGCTGTCGCTCTGTTCCACGCTCGTGCGGCTGCGGCGCCGGGCGGACGGGCCGCCGTCGGCCGGGCCGGCCGGGGGTATCGCGGTGCCGGGAGCGTCCCCGTCGACGCTCACCGCACCGTCCGCGGTGACGACACCGACGACGCCCGCGCCGTCCGAGCCGTCGTTGTCCCCGTCCCCGAATCCGTTCTCCTTGCGGAAGGACTCGTAGATCTGCAGCAGCACCTGCTTCTGCCGCTCGTTCAGCGTCGGGTCCGCGAGGAGGACGGCACGCGTCTCCACCTCGTCCCGGTCCCGCTCGGCGTCGAGGATGCCGGCCCGGACGTACAGCGTCTCGGCGGAGATCCGCAGCGCCTTGGCGACCTGCTGCAGCACCTCCGCGCTCGGCTTGCGCAGCCCGCGCTCGATCTGGCTCAGATACGGATTGGACACCCCGGCGGCGTCGGCGAGCTGCCGCAACGACAGCTGCGCAGTGCGCCGCTGCTCGCGCAGGTAGTCACCGAGATTGCCGACGTTGAGCGAGGCCATGCCTCCACAGTGCAACACCACGCTAACTATTGCAAGCACCCGCTTGCAAAAGTGCGTCACACCACGCCGTCGGCCTCCTGCCCCGCCCTCGGACCTGCGTCCACGTCCCACCGCTCGGCCGTGGCGGCGCCCCTAGGGACGTCGTGCGACGAAGACGAACTCCTTGCCCGGCCTGTCCGGCGCGGCGCGCACGCCCTCCAGTTCAATTGCTCCGGCTGTCAGAGGTGTCGGTGGCCCAGCCCGCTCCGTTCAGTCCTGGAGGGTGGCGAGCCATTCGGTGAGGAGGCTGTTGACCTCCTCGGGGCGTTCCTGCTGGATCCAGTGGCCGCAGCCGTCCAGGACGTGGGAGGCGGACAGGGCGGGGAGGGTGGTGCGGTGGGCTTCGATGGCGTCGGCCATCCAAGTGGTGGAGGCGTCCAGTGCGCCGCCGATGAACACGGCGGGCTGTGTGATCGGGGCTCCGCGGTAGGGGGCGAGGTCTTCCCAGTCGCGGTCCATGGTGCGGTAGCGGTTGAGGGCTCCGGTCAGGCCGGTGCGCTCGAACTCCCCGGCGTAGACGTCGAGGTCCTCCTCGCTCAGCCAGGCCGGGAGCGGGCCGGTGGGGAAGCGGTCGCGCATCCGACCGCCCGGGGCGAGGAAGTGCGGGTCGGGTTCGCCCTCGGCCGGCATGGTGTCGGCGGACAGGGCCGCGTAGAAGCCCGCGAGCCAGCCCCGGACATCGGGCTCGATCTCCGCCTCGGCGCGGCCGGGCTGCTGGAAGTAGGAGACGTAGAACTCCTGCTGCGGGCCGCCGATCCGGCCGAAGACGTCGGTGGGGCGGGGGCCGCCGGGCGGCGCGTACGGGACGCTCAGCAAGCCGACCGCGCGGAAGACCCCGGGGTGGAGCAGGGCGGAGGCGGCGGCGATGTTGGAGCCCCAGTCGTGGCCGACGACCATCGCGCTTTCCTCCCCGAGGGCGCGCACGACGGCGACGTTGTCCTCCACGAGGTCGAGCATCCGATACGCCTCGGTCGCGGAGGGTCTGGAGGAGCGGCCGTAGCCGCGTACGTCCATCGCCACCGCCCGGTACCCGGCCGCGGCGAGGGCCGGGAGCTGATGACGCCAGGAGTACCAGGATTCGGGGAAGCCGTGCAGCAGCAGGATCAGCGGGCCGCGGCCCTGCTCGACCAGGTGCAGACGCCCGGCCGGGGCCTCGACGATGCGGTGGCGGAGTGCGGCGGTCGGCTCGGATCGCATGGGCGGCTTCTCCTCGGTTCGCGGGCGCCGGCGGGTACCCGTCGATCATGCGGCGGGGCGGCCACCCGACGCGATCGACGTTGCCGAACCGGCAAGCCCGCGGGCCGGGTTGGGCTGATGGGCGGACTCTCCCCGCAGAAGCCGCACCGAACGACTGAGGCCCCCTGCCCCGCTCCAGCCTCCCGCTACCGCGGCTTGTACGCCAGGAACGTGCCCGCCGGGCGCTTCGACCCGCCCTCCGGTTCCTGCACCACCCGTGTCGTGATCACCAGTCCGGCCCGTTCGAGGAGTTCGGCGATGTGGTCCGGTGGCAGCAGGTGGGACTCGTAGGACACCGGATGGTCGCCGTACGCCCGTGTCGGGTGCAGGTGCTCGCCGTTGCCCACGTGGCCCGCCAGCATCAGCCGGCCCCCGGGTGCGAGGGTGCGGTGGAATTCGGCGAAGACGCTCGGCAGCCACTGCGGCGGGGTGTGGTGGGTGGAGTAGTACGCCAGGATGCCGCCGAGTTCGCCGCTGTCGATCTCCAGTGCGGTCATCGAGCCGACGGTGAAGCGGAGTTCCGGGTACGCCGCCCGGGCCAGTTCGACCATCCTCGGCGACACGTCCACGCCGAACACCGGTACACCCAGGGCTGCCAGATGTGCCGTCACCTTGCCGGGGCCGCAGCCGAGGTCGGCCACCGGCCCGAGGGGAGCCGCCAGTTCGGCGAAGGCGGCCAGCATCGCGCGGGACACCGGGTCCAGCCCGGCGGGCTCCGGGACGAGCCGGACGTAGGCGGCGGCGACGGTGTCGTAGGACTCGCGGATCGCGGTGAGGTGGGAAGGCTCCGTCATGCCGTGACGCTAGACGACGGCGGTGACACCGGTCCGTACTCCGACGTCGGTACGCCGGTCTGCTCCCGCCGGGAGACGACCGCGCGGACCCGGCCCGGCAGGGTGTCGCGCATGGACATGGATACGAGGCAGAAGTCGCAGCCGGGCCCGCCCCGGAGGCTGGGGCGGGCCGCCCGCCGGGCCGTTCTCGTCGTGCACGTCACCGCCTCCGCCTGCTGGCTCGGGCTCACGCTCGGGCTGCTCGCGCTCGGGACCACCGCGGCCACCACCGGCTCCGACGTCACCGTGGCGGCCTCCGTCCGGGCCATGCGGCTCTTCGCGGACTGGCTGCTCCTTCCCGTCGCCCTGCTCACGCTCCTCAGCGGCCTGGTGCTGTCGCTGGGCACGGTGTGGGGCCTGGCCCGGTACCGGTGGGTGTACACGAAGTTCTGGCTGACCCTCGCCACCACCACGGCCACCGTCTTCGCCCTGCGCCCCGCGGTGCACGCGGCGGTCGCCTCCGTCGCCGCGGGCGGGCCGCTGCCGGACGCCGGCGACGTGCTGTTCGGACCGGTCGTGTCGCTGTCCGCCTATGTGTTCATGACGGCGATCTCCGTCCTCAAGCCCTGGGGGAGGACCCGCCGCGGGAAACAAACACAGAGATTTGCCTAAAGGCTTTAGGCAGGAGCACACTCCCTTCAGGCACAAGGGAGGAGCCTCATGGCACGTGCAGGACTGACACCCCAGCGGCTGACCGAAGCCGGCGCCGAACTCGCCGACGAGGTCGGCTTCGAGCAGGTCACCGTCTCCGCACTGGCCCGCCGGTTCGACGTCAAGGTCGCGAGTCTGTACTCGCATGTGCGGAACTCCCAGGACCTGAAGACGAGGATCGCCCTGCTCGCCCTCACCGAAATCGCCGACCGGGCCGCCGACGCCCTGGCCGGACGGGCCGGCAAGGACGCCCTGTCCGCCCTGGCGAACGTGTACCGCGACTACGCCCGGGAACACCCCGGCCGCTACGCCGCCGCCCAGCTCCGACTCGATCCGCAGACGGCGGCCGCGAGCGCCGGTGTCCGGCACGCACAGATGACCCGGGCCCTGCTGCGCGGCTACGACCTGACGGAGCCGGACCAGACCCACGCGGTCCGGCTGCTCGGCAGCGTCTTCCACGGCTACGTCAGCCTGGAGCTCGGCGGCGGTTTCAGTCACAGCGCTCCGGACACCGAGGAGACCTGGGCCCGGATCCTCGACGCCCTCGACACGCTGCTGCGGAACTGGCCCGCGGCCCCCACCGATCCCCGAGGCTGACACCCATGCACACCGAGCACGACTGGATCACCACGCCCCTCACGGCGGACCTGCTGCGCGGCGCCCTCGACGTGGAGCGCACCGAGCACGGCCTGCTCCCCCACCGCCTGCCCGCCCGGGCCCGCGCGCAGAACACCAACCCGCAGCTGGCGATGGCCGAGGCCCAGCCCTCCGGCGTACGGCTGGCGTTCCGCACCGCCGCGACCGCCGTCGAGTTGGACACGCTGCGCACCAAGCGCGACTACACCGGTTTCCCGTCCCGCCCGGACGGCCTGTACGACCTGCTCGTCGACGGCCGCCCGGCCGGACAGGCCACCGGGACCGGCGGCAACGTCCTCACCGTCGACCTGGTCACCTGGGAGAGCGAGCTCACGCCGGGCCCGGTCGGCACCGTCCGCTTCACGGGTCTGCCGGCCGAGGAGAAGGACGTCGAGATCTGGCTCCCGCACAACGAGACCACCGAGCTGATCGCCCTGCGCACGGACGCCCCCGTGGAGCCGGTCCCGGACCGGGGACGCCGGGTGTGGCTGCACCACGGCAGCTCGATCAGCCACGGCTCGGACGCCGCGAGCCCCACGGCCATCTGGCCGGCGATCGCCGCCGCGCGCGGCGGTGTGGAGCTGATCAACCTCGGTCTGGGCGGCAGCGCGATGCTCGACCCGTTCACCGCACGCGCCATGCGGGACACCCCGGCCGACCTGATCAGCGTGAAGATGGGCATCAACATCGTCAACCAGGACGCGATGCGGCTGCGCACCTTCGGCCCCGCCGTGCACGGCTTCCTCGACACGATCCGCGAGGGACACCCGGACACCCCGCTGCTGCTCGTGTCCCCCATCCACTGCGCCATCCACGAGGACACGCCGGGCCCCACCGCCCCCGACGCGGACGAGATCCGCAAGGGCCGCCTGGTCTTCTCCGCCATGGGCGACCCGGCGGAGACGCCCACCGGCAAGCTCACCCTCACCGTGATCCGCGAGGAGCTGTCCCGCATCGTCGGACAGCGCGCCGCCGACGACCCGAACCTGCACTACCTCGACGGCCTCGACCTCTACGGCGCGCAGGACGCCGCCGCCCTCCCCCTGCCCGACCACGTCCACCCGGACGCGGCCACCCACCGCCACATCGGCGACCGCTTCCACGCCCGGGCCTTCACGAACGGAGGGCCCTTCGCCGCGGGGTAGCGACCGGCCGGCCGGTCAGCCGTCGAAGCCCTGGTCCGCCACGATCCGGTCGATACGGGTGCGATGGGCCGACTCCCAGGCGTCCAGGGTCTCGTCGGCCTCCTTGGCCAGCTTGGCCCGGGCCGCCGCCAGGACCTCCGCGCGACGGGCCGCGGGGACGACCACCACGCCTTCCTCGTCGGCGACGACCGTGTCACCCGCGTCGACCGCGACCCCGCCGCAGCGCACCCGCTCGTTCAGCGGCCGGGCGGCCGACTTGGTGCCCGGGATGGGGATGACACCGCGTGCGAACACCGGGAAGCGCAGGTCCCGGACCTCGCCGAGGTCGCGGATCAGCCCGTCGGCGACGAACGCGGCGATGCCCCGGCGCTGCGCGACGGCGCACACGTTGCCGCCGGCCAGGGCGTAGTCCAGGTCGCCGGACTCCACGACGACGACCGAGCCGGGGCCGGCCCGGTGGATCGCGGCGTGCAGCATCAGGTTGTCGCCGGGCGGGCAGTCGACGGTGAAGGCCGGTCCGGCCACCCGCGGAACGGGACCCCACAGGGGCCGGATCCCGATGTCCATGACCTGCCCGCGGCCCAGCAGATCGGCCAGGGTGGTCGTGGGGATGTCCGTGAACGCGTCGACGTCAGTCATGACACGGACCCTAACCCCCGTTCCCTAGAAGGGCATTGGCCTCCCCCGCACCACCTCGAGCCGGGAGACCGCCCGGGTCAGCACCACGTACAGCCGGTGCAGCCCCCGCTCCTCGGCCTCGGCGATCGCGGCCGGCTCGACGGCCACGACCTGGTCGTACTCCAGGCCCTTGACCACACTCGCGGGCACCAGGGCGACCCGCGCGCCGAGTTCGTCCGGGCCCGCCGCCCCGATCCCGGCCGCGTCCAGTGCGGCCCGCAGCCGGGGGACGTCCGCGTCGGCCGCGACGACCCCCACCGATCCCTCCCGGCCCAGCGCGTCCCGTACGGCCGCCACGACCGCGCCGGGCACGCCGTCCTCGGTCGTCTCCCGCAGCCTCAACTCACCGTCGGCGCGCAGCGAACGGCTCGCGGACACGTCCACGTCAAGGCGCTCCAGCAACCGGTTGGCGAGCCCGACGACGGCCTGCGGCACCCGGAACCCGGTGGTCAGGGCGACCACGGCCGCGTCCGGTTTCCCCAGGTGCGCGAGGACCGTGCGCCAGGACCGCGCCGCCCACGGTGTCGTCCCCTGCGCCAGATCACCGAGCACCGTCAGGGAACCGAAGCGGGCCCGGCGGGCGATCGCCCGGCACTCCATCGGGGACAGGTCCTGCGCCTCGTCGACGACGACGTGCCCGTACCCCTCCGGGTGCTCGATCAGCCCCGCCACCTCGTCGAGCAGCACGAGATCGGCGGCCGACCAGCGCGCCGACTTCCAGGACCTGGGCGGCCGCCGCCAGAGCAGCGCCCGCTGCTCACCGCCGTCGAGGAGCCCCTCGGCCGCCGCGGTCAGGGCCTCCTCGTCGCCGAGCAGGCCGGCCACCACCTCCTCGGGCCGTACCCGCGGCCACACGGCGTCGACGTACGCCGACACCGGCCGGGCCCGCTCGATCCGCCGCACCCAGGTGTTCGGGGGCGGCCCGGCCCGCCGCTCGGCCTGCTCGCGCAGACACCGCACGATCCGTGCCCGCACCCGCTCCCGCCCGACCCCGTAGGGCGGTTCCTCCTCCCGCACCCGTGCCACGATCTCCGCCAGCTCCCCCGCCGGGACCCGCCACCGGTACGACCCGTCCGGCACGGTGAGCGACGCGCCGCCGCCGTCGGCGCGCACCCGCGCGTACAGCGCCCGCCGGAGCACCTCGGCCATCCGGGCGTCGTGCTTCACGAGGGCGGCCGGCCCGTCGTCGGCCCCCCGGACGGGGCAGCGGGCGATCTCCTCGCCCAGGGTCGACTGCCGCACCCCCGTCTCGCCCAGGGCCGGCAGCACCTCGGCGATGTACGACAGGAAGGTGCGGTGGGGTCCGAGGATCAGCAGACCACCGCGCCGGATGCGCCGCGGGTGCGTGTAGAGCAGATAGGCGGCCCGGTGCAGCCCGACGGCGGTCTTGCCGGTGCCCGGCGCGCCCTGCACGCACACCGACACCGCCAGGTCCTCCCGTACGAGGTCGTCCTGCTCGGGCTGGATCGTCGCGGCGATGTCCCGCATGGGCCCGACCCGGGGCCGTTCGATCTCCCGGGCGACGATCTCGCTGTCGCGGGCCTCCCCCTGCTCCAGGTGCTCGTCCTCCAGGCCGGTGAGGTCCCGTGACTCGCCCCGGCTGCCGGGCGCCCAGCCGAACCGCCGCCGCACGGCGACGCCCTGCGGGTCGCGCGCCGAGGCCTGGTAGAAGGCGCGTGAGACGGGCGCACGCCAGTCGACGACGAGGGGCGGTCGGGCCGGGTGCTCAGAGATCCGCAGCCGCCCGATGTGCAACGGCCCCTCCCCGCTCTCCAGGGCGCCGAAGAACAGCGGCCCCTCGGGCAGTTCCCGCAGTGCCTTGGCCCGGCTGCGCAGCCGGTGTCCGAGGACTTCGGCGTCGGCCCCGGACGCGGACACGTCCTCGCCGGTGACGACCTGTTCACCGGCGCCCTCCACCATCGCGGCGAGAGCGGTCCGGCAGCGCTCGTGGTGGGCGCGTTCCTTGTCGAGGGCGTGCTGGAGGGAAGGCTCGGTGGAGGTCATGGCACCGAGCGTACGCCGAAAATCTAACCGAGTTAAATAAATTACCTAGTTTCATCAAGGTTGCCGGGGAGGCCGGGGGGCAGTGCGGCCGCGAGCCGGCCGAACGCCCGCTCCGCTGCCGCCACCGCGTCCGGCCGCACGTCGGCCGCCCGCTCCCCCGCGGCGATCCGCCGCCAGTTCTCCAGCGCCAGCACCCGCAACACGGCCATGATCTGCCCGGCGGCCAGCCTGGCGTCCAGGTCCCCTCCGAGCACCTCGGCGAGCGCGGCCTCCGACCGCTCCTGATGCGCGTGCGCCCGGGCCACCAGCGAGGGCGTCCCGTAGAGCAGGGCGTGGAAGGCCAGCACCTCGGGATGGTCGTTGAGCCCGGTCACCGGGTCCCCCCGCTCCAGCCCCTCCACGAAGTGCCGCCGCAGCGCCTCCACGGGCGCCGTCCCGGCCTCCGCCACCACCCGGGCCGCCTCCCCCTCGTGGTCGGCGATCCGGTACAGGACCAGGTCCTCCTTGGCCGGGAAGTACCGGAACAGCGTCGGCTTCGAGATGTCGGCCGCCGCCGCGATCTCCGCGACGGACACCGCGTCGAACCCCTTCTCCAGGAAGAGCCGCACGGCGATGTCCGACACGGTCTCGTACATCCGCTGCTTCTTGCGCTCACGCAGGCCCGGGTTGGTCATACCGGGGAGCCTACGCAGCGGCGGGGTCAGGCCAGGGCGCGGGCGAGGTACGGGTTCGCCGTGGAGCGCACCGGGAGGCCGAGCGAGCCCGTGGCGACGGCCAGCGTCACCGCGTAGGAGTCCACCGCCCGCCGGACGTTGGGGGCGTCCAGACTGGCGCCCGTCACGATGCGGTCCAGGTCGACGTAGGCGGAGCGCACGATCTCCAGCCGGCGGTACACCCGCCAGTCCTTGCGCCAGTCGCGGGTGTACTCGGCGGGCAGCAGGCGTTCCCAGCGGCGGAACATGCGCTCCCTGATCTCCGGCCGGGTCGGCGTGAGGTGCATGTGCCGGACGAGGTCGTACAGGGGGTCGCCGACGACGGCCATCTCCCAGTCGATGATGGTCAGGGCCAGCCGGTCGTCGCGGCGTACGAGGTTCCAGGGGTTCAGGTCGCCGTGCAGGAGCGCGGGCTCGCGGTCGCTCACCTCGTGCCGGGAGAGGATCAGCCGCAGCCGGTCCGGGTCGGGCAGCCCGAGATGCCGCGCCAGCTGCTGCGAGGCCTTCGGCAGGTCCCGCACCAGGGAGACCAGCTGGTCCCGCAGCCAGTGGTGGAACGCGCCCTCGCCGGCGGTCGGGTCGACCTGCTCGTACCTGACCCGCGTCAGCGCGCACAGCTGGTCCACCAGGCCGTCCGCCTCGTGCGGCAGCAGACCGTGCACGGGGTGGTTGGGGGGCCGGTCGACGTCCCGCGAGCCCACGTAGGTGTGCAGGGCGATGGTGTCGCTCTGGTAGGTCTCGCCCAGGGCGAGCACCCGCGGCGCCGCCACCCCCACCGACGACTCCTCGATCGCACGCAGCACGGCGTGCTCGCTGAGGAAGCCGCGCTCCCGGCGGCACACGTCGGGCAGCTTGCGCCGTACGACCACCGGCGAGTCGAAGCCCGGCACCGCCACCACGGTGTTCAGGTGCGCGGTGCCCTTGAACACCCGGCCCGCGGGCGCGGCCCCCTCCGCCAGCAGGGCCTCCCGGACCGCGGTGGACGGGAAGTCGGGGCGCTCGGGAACCCGCCGGTCGGGGCGCCACTCGAACGCCTCCGCGATCCACGCCCGGCCGCTGATGTCCCCGTTCATGCGCGACACCAGCCACCGGAACAGGGCACGCCGGATCTCGCCCTCCCGCGGCACACCGACGAGCCGCAGCGGTTCCGCCGCCGCCTCCAGGGCCCGGCGCACCTCGGCCGTCGCCTCGTCCAGACTCGTCTGGGTGAACGATTCCTCCAGCGACCGGGCGGCCCTCATCACGTCCGGGAAGACGGACTGCGCCCGCTCGAACGCCAGATAGTGCCGCAGGTCCCGCGCCAGGCCGCTGACCGCGGCGGGGCGGACCTGCTGCATGGCCTCGCCCCAGGCGTCGACCACTTCGGCCCACTGGTGCGCCGGGTAGCGCATCCGCACGAGGTGCGTCGCGAGGTCGTGCAGCGGGTCGCCGTACGTGGCGAGCTCCCAGTCGACGCAGATCAGGGGCGGGTCGCTCGCGTACGACACGATCACGTTGTCGCGGTGCAGGTCGGCGTGGAGCAGGCTGTACGGCCGCCGGGACATCGCGGGCACCCGCCCGGCCAGCCCGGTGAGCGCGTCCTCCGGGATGCCGAGCGCCGCGAAGAGCCCACCGAAGGCAGTCCAGTTGGGCCGTCTGATCTGCCGGTCGGCCAGATGGACCAGCGTCTGGAGGAAGCCCTGGCTGTCCGTGTCGTTGCGGGGCCAGACGGACGGCAGGGCGGGCAGCGCGCCCCGCCGTACGTGTGCCATCTGGGCGAGCAGCCCGGCCAGAGCCTGGATCAGCAGGGTGTCGACGGGCTTGCCGTCGGCGCAGACGCTGGAGAGCGGAACGCCCTCCACAAAGCTGTGGACGGCGAACTCCTCGCCCTTGACCAGACATTCCGGTGCGTGCGGCAGGACCGCCCGGACGGCGCCGAGGATCTCCGCCTCGTCCTGCCACGTCCGGATGACGACGGGCAGCGCGTCCGGACGCCGGATCCGGACCGTCACCGACGTCCCCGGCTCACGCCCGACCAGGCGGGCCATGCCCTCCGTGAGCGGAAGGACGTAGTTCCGGTTGTGGTGGCCGCTGGTCGCCACACCCAGCTCGGCGGCCCGTTGCACGAAGGCCCGGCAGGTGGCGTCGTGCGAGGCGCGCTCCCCGATAAGCGGACGGGAAGGAGAGGGTGCGCCCACGGGCCGCTCCGGAAGTGCGAGAAGGGGGGATGGTAGGGCAAACGGTAGGTTCGCGGTGGGTGCCGCGCACGGCGGAGTGCGCCATCACGGGTGGTGTGCCACTCATCCGTATGAGCGTGCGCGAGCTTGTTCGATGGCGGCCGGTCGGCCCCTTCCCATACGAACGAGGACGAGCGTGTGACTCAATCGCTGCACGGTGCGGGAATGCTACACCCGGCAGCCCCCCGGCCCCCTGCTGTCTTCTCGCGCCTTTTCCGCTACTCGGGCCCCTCGGCCAACAGGTCCCACACGGAGCCGTACCACTTGCACATGGTGTCCACGAAGACGCTGCCGGCCGAGTCCGGATCGTCGCCCCTAGGGCCGTCGCAAGCGCAGCAGCCGTAGCAGGGGTTCCAGGGAGTCCAGGACCACGTCGGCCCCGGCCTTCTTCAGGAGCTTGGCCTTTCTTTCGTTGCGGGCGTATCCCAGGAAAGGCACCCCGGCACCCTCGGCCGCCTCGCGGTCGGACGGTGTGTCGCCGATCATCAGGGCATCGCCCGGCGCCACCCCCATCGCGTTGAGCGCCCGGTTCAGGCAGTGCGGATGCGGCTTCAGATGGTGCAGTTCCTGGGTCCGGCCGTAGATGTGGGGGGCGAAGCAGTCGGCGAGGCCGCGCCCCGCGAGGTATTTGCGGACCACCCGGGGCGAGTTGTTCGTGGTGATGGCCAGGCGCGAGCCCACGGCGGTCCAGGTGCGGATCAACGGGTCGGCGTAGGCGGTCGGCCAGGCCGAGGACGCGGCCCGCAGCTCCTCCTGGGTGAGACGTTCCTCCAGCTCGGCGACGAGGTCGCTGCCGGGATGACGGCGGTCCACGGCGCGCAGCACCACGTGCGGGTCCAGGGACTCCCGCTCGGTCTCGGTGAGCAGGCCGTGCAGGCCCCGGCTCTCCAGCCAGGAGACCAGGCCGCTCGCCACCTGCTCCGCCGAATGCCCGGCGAACAGGCGGCAGATGGGCCCGTCGAAGTCCCAGAGCACGACGCGCGCGCGTCCGGTCAGATCGCGGAGTCCGTACGGATCGTTCTCGGTCTCGATTGTCACCGCACCAGTCTGCGCCGTATCAGGAGTCACGAGGAGAGTGTCAGGTCGGTCGTGATGGTTTCCCAGAGGGCGTCGAACCACTTCTGGGATTCCTCCACGAACGCCGCGTCCCGCCGGCCGGCCCGCCGGGCGAAGGAGAACAGCAGGGACTTGGAGCCCAGGACGTCGTACATGTCCAGGGTCCGGCTCCCCCACTCCTCCTCGCGCCTGGTCAGCATGTAGTAACCCATCAGCGCCTCCTCGCCGTTGAGGAGGTACAGCTTCACCGGCGGGGTGAACGGCAGCGCCCGGAAGCGGACCCGGACGTCCATGCCGTGGGTGGAGCGCAGGGCGAGCAGGTTGTGTTGCAGGACCTGGCCCTGGGCGTTGCGCATGGCCAGCCAGCGCTGGTGGACGGAGTCGTCCTCGCCGTGGGACTCGACCGGGACCGGGAAGGCGAGCTCGATGTCGCGGGACGGGACCAGGATGCGGACGTCGATCGACTCGGGGCGGATGCGGCCCTCGTGGATCAGGCGCAGCGGCTCGCCGAGGGCGACCATCAGCGTCTCGGCGGTGTGGCAGACGACGTCGGCGCGCACCGCGCGTGCCGAGAACGCCTCCACCAGGCGCGGGGCCAGGCCCACCATGGTCGGCTGGGGCTCGCCGCGGGCGGGGGCGGGGGCCGCGATGCGCGGGGGGCTGCCCTTGCTGACGTTGGTGAGGAGACCGTCCTCCTGGAGGACCCGCAGGGCCTGGCGGACCGTGCCGCGCTCGACGCCGAACTCCTCCGCGAGTTCCGCCTGGGTGGGCAGGCGGTCCCCCGGCTTGAGCTCACCGGCTCGGATGCGTTCCCGCAGGCTGTCGGCGATCTCCTGGGGCGATGACCTTCTGCTGCCGTTGACTGCCACGTTCTCCGCCACACTCTCCTGGGTCACGACCAAACGCTACAACTCTGATTTATCTGGCGGGAGTTGTTTGAAAGTTGTTTATGGCTAGGGGCCAAGTGGGGACAACTTAATCAGAGTTGGTTGCCAACTTCTCGGAGTTGGCGGAAGTTTTGCTTCCGGACTTCCGAAGGGGGAACACCGATGCCCGCCCTCGCTCTCCTCTCCGCCGCCTTCGTCGTCGCCTTCGAACAGCTCGTCCAGTGGAAGTACGGTCCGGCCGGCATCGTCGGCCTGATCCTTCTCACCGTGGGCGTCAAGGCCAAGAGCCCGGCCGTCAGCTCGGCCGGAGCGGTCGTGCTCGCGCTGCTCATGACGGGGCCCGCCCGATGAGCCACCGCACCACCCCGGAACGACCCGTGGGAGACGTCAGCCCGTGAGCACCAGCTCCGAACTGATCGTCTCCCACAGTGCGTTGAACCACAGGTGCGACTGCTCCACGAACGTCGTGTCCCGCAGCCCCGCGCCCTGCCGGAAGGCGAACAGCATGGACCGGGTGCCCTGGGCGTCGTACAGCGCCGGCTGCTCGCGGTCGGTCTCGGCCTCCCGGCGCGTCAGCGTGTAGTACGCGAACAGCGCCTCCGTGCCGTTGAGCAGGTACAGCTTCACCGGCGGGGTGAAGGGCAGCGCCCGGAACGTGACGTGCACGTCGATGCCGTGCGTGGCACGCAGGGCCAGCAGGTTGTGCTGCAGGACCTGCCCCTGGGCGTTGCGCATCGCCAGCCACCGCTCGTGCACCCAGTCGTCGCCGCGCCCCTCGACCGGCACCGGGAAGGCCAGGTCGATGTCCCGGCTCGGCAGCAGTACCCGGACGTCGACCTTGGCCGGTTTCAGCCGCCCGGCATGGATCTGCCGCAGCGGCTCACCGATGGCGAGCGTGAGGGAGACGGACGTCAGGCACACGGCGTCGATCTCGACGTGCTCCGCCGCGAACGCCCGGGCGATCCGCGGCGCGAGGGCCACCGTCGTGGGCCGCGGCAGCGCTTGTGGGCCGGTCAGCGCACCGACGGGGTCGGACGCGACGGTCGCCGGGCTGCCCTTGGACACATTGGTGAGCAACCGCTCCGACTGCAGGATCCGCAGCGCCTGCCGCACGGCACCGCGCTCGACCTGGAACTCGTGTGCCAACTGGGCCTGTGTGGGCATGCGCTCACCCGGGCGCAGCGCCCCCGACCTGATCCGGGCACGCAGCTCCTCGGCCACCTCGTGATGGGTTCTCCGTGGCCGCCCTGACCTCTTCCGTCCTCGGACGGAGTCGTCTTCCGGGTCCGCTTCCGGGTCCACACCGGCACAGTACAACTTCCCGCCATCTTTAGGCAGTTCACCGGAAGATGGTTATGAGCCGCTTCCCTGCGGAGATAAGTACTGTGAAGTTGGTAGCCAACTTGGGGAACATGGTCACCCCTTCAAGGAGGTTGGCCACCCGCCAGAGGACTCCCTTCCGGAGGGGAGCCGGGAGTCCCGCCCGCCCGGCCGGCACGGCCGCACGGCACCCACAACTGAACAGCTCGCTACGGATGCGGGCCCCAGCACACCAGCGGCCACCGCCGGCACCCCGGCAGGAGGGAGCGGCTCAGAACATGTCCGGGCACCAAGGCCGCCTGGACGTACGCAGCAGGGCGTCGGCCTTCCGGGCGGCGCCCACTCGCTCCTCCCGCACCCGCCCCAGCGCCGCCAGCCGCACCACCGACTCGTCCCCGAGCCACAGCGCCGCCAACTCGCCCAGCCCCAGTGCGAGTTCCGCGCTCCGCGTGGTGGGCGTGCAGGACGCCCCCTCGGGCGACGCCTCCAGCCGGTAGCGCCCGCCGGTCAGTCCGTCCACGCCGGCGACCTCCAGCACCAGCGCCCCCTGACCCTCGTACGTCCGCGCCTCGAGCGCCCGCTCGACGTCCAGGACACGCACCCACAGCCAGTCGGCGAGCGTGGTGATGCGGGCCGCCCTGGGGTCGGGGAGGAGGTGCGGGAGCAGGTCGTCGGGTGCCCGCCAGCCGCTCTTCACGCGCACCACCCAGTCGATGGAGCACAGGTACTCCCACAGTGCCCGTTCCGCGGCCGGTGTCGTGCCGATCAGCCATGTCACGGTCGCCGTGTTCAACGGCTGCTTGGCGTCGCCCCAGTTGTCGTCCACCTCGTACGCGGCCATGCCCTCGACCTCACCGGACGCCGAGCGGTACACGGCGAAGAAGGGCTGCTTCCACGTCGGGTCCCAGCGCAGGGCCCCGGTGTTGGCCTTCCACCAGAAGGCGTCGCGGTCGATGGCGCCGGGCTGGCCGCGGCGCAGCCGCTCGTGCAGCTCGGGGCCGAGCTTGCGGACGTCCTCGCCGTCCACCAGGTCGATCCGCCCGCCGTCCGCCGGGCCCGCCCACCGGGCGTCCAGGCCCGTGCGCGGCACGTCGACGGTCCACTCCGCCATCGAGGTCGCCGGCCCGAAGCCGTACCGGCCGTAGATCGGGTACTCCGCGGCGATCAGCGTCGCGACGACGTCCCCGCGGTCCTTGGCGGCCGCCAGGTCCCGCGCCATCATGCGGCTGAGCAGTCCGCGGCGGCGGTGGGTGGCGGTGACGGTGACGCCCGAGACGGCGTCGGCCGGGACGACGGCGCCGCCCACGGCCGTGAGCTCCTGGTCGAAGGAGCGGAAGGTCGCCACACACCTGCCCTGGTCGAAGGCTCCGAGGTAGCGACCCTCGATGAACCGCCCGCGCCGCCGGCCCTCGATCTCCTCCTCGGAGGGGGCCGGCGCCCGCAGGAAGCCGGTGTTCACGGCGCGCAGCCAGTCGGCGAACTCGGCTTCGGCGATCGGACGTATCTCGATGTCGTCGGCGCGGGGCACGGAGGTCATGGATTCACGCTAGGCGGAGGGCCGGCCGGTGTCGTCCGAATATCGTGCCGCCGGCCCTCCCCCGGGCCCCGAGCGCCTCACACCAGCAGGTCGTCGACGTGGGCCTCCCCTTCGCGGTAGCGGCGGGCGATCTCTGAGCTGCACTCGTCGGCGGTGCGCTGGAGCCGCCGGCGGCGCCGGGACACCTGCTGCTCGTGGCGCTCCAGCCGCCCCATCGCCGTGTTCAGCTCCAGGTCCGTGCGCGCGTCGAGGTCGGACAGCTCGACCTCGGCGAGCATCTCGGCGGCCAGCCGCCGGTACTCCTCGCCCTGGGGGGTGCTCAGCGTGACGTGACGGGCCGAGGAGCGGTGCCGGGCCGGGTCGTCCCGCAGGATCTCCGCCAGCCGCTCCACCACCGACCCCTCCTCCGGCGCGGTGGCGGAGGCATCTCCTGCCGGGGTGCGCCGGGCGACCTCCGCGCGCAGGATGTCGATCCGCCCCTGGAGCAGCCGCCGCAGGTAGCTGAGGTCCGCCTCGTCGCGCTGGGCCTCGCGGCGCAGCGTGCGCAGCTCGGGCAGGCTCAGCGCGGGCAGTTCGGGCGCGGAGCGGTCCGAGGGCAGCCGCGGGCTGTCCGTGCGCTGTGTGGGCGGCCGGTGGTACTCCGACGTGCCCCTCCCCGTGGACGCACCCATCCCCGTGTACGTCGACCGGACAGCCGCCTGCTGCTGCCCGGTGCTTGATGTGCTCATGTGCCTCGACCGTCCCCTCGACCGGTGTGTGCAAGCATCGTGCCACCCCAAGTGGCCGCTATGGCAACGAGTGCCCCCGATAGACCCCAGTTGGGCGGTATAGCGGCAAAATACGGCCGTGCAGGGGCTGTTGGCGTCCGTGCAAACCACCCTTTCGGGCCATCCGCCGACCGCACGAGGCGTGGATGTCACCGCCCTGCATGATGGACGTATGCGAGCAGTGGTGCAGAGGGTGGACGGCGCGAGCGTCGTCGTGGACGGCGAGACCGTGGGTGCGATCGAGGGCGAGGGGCTGTGCGTCCTCGTCGGCGTCACCCACGACGACACCAAGGAGAAGGCGGCCCAGCTGGCCCGCAAGCTCTGGTCGATCCGCATGCTGCACGACGAGAAGTCGTGCAGCGACATCGACGCACCGCTCCTGGTGATCAGCCAGTTCACCCTCTACGGCGACGCCCGCAAGGGCCGCCGCCCCACCTGGAACGCCGCCGCCCCCGGCGACGTGGCCGAGCCCCTCGTCGACGAGGTCGTCGCCCAGTTGCGCTCCCTGGGCGCGACGGTGGCCACGGGCCGCTTCGGCGCGGCGATGAGGGTATCCCTGACGAACGACGGCCCGTTCACGGTGCAGATCGAAATCTGACCCGAAAGATCTACAAGTCCTACGGCTCGACGACGACTTCCTGGGCCGCGGCGGTGTCGCCGGCCACCAGCGGGGCGTCCACCGCCACGTTCCGCTTCACCAGGGCCAGGGCGACCGGGCCCAGCTCGTGGTGACGGGCGGACGTGGTGATGAAGCCGATCTTGCGGCCGTCGGGGCCGTCCTCGGCGAGCCGGAGCTCCGTCCCGGCCGCGGGCAGATGGACCTCGCTGCCGTCGAGGTGCAGGAAGACCAGCCGGCGCGGCGGCTTGCCCAGGTTCTGCACCCGGGCGACCGTCTCCTGCCCCCGGTAGCAGCCCTTCTGCAGGTGCACCGCCGAGCCGATCCAGCCCAGCTCGTGCGGGATGGTGCGGTGGTCGGTCTCGAAGCCGAGCCGGGGCCGGTGCTGCTCCACGCGCAGCGCCTCGTAGGCGAGGAGCCCGGCGGGCGGCCCGGCCTGCCCGGCGTACGCCTCCAGATCGGCGCGCGGCAGGAACAGGTCCCGGCCGTGCGGCGTCTCCCGTACGACGACGCCGTCCGGCACCTCGGCGATGGAGCCGGCCGGGAGGTGCACGACGGCGATGTCCGCCGTCCGGTCGGCGACCTCGACCTTGTAGAAGAACTTCATCGACTCCAGGTACGCGACCAGCGCCTCCTGGGTGCCCGGCTCCACATGGGCCCAGACCGTCGCGCCGTCGTCGACCAGGTACAGGGCGTGCTCGATGTGGCCGTTCGCGGAGAGGATCAGCGCCTCGGTCGCCCGGCCCGCCGGGAGGTCGCTGACGTGCTGGGTGAGCAGCAGGTGCAGCCAGGCCAGCCGGTCCTCGCCGGTGACGGCGACGACCCCGCGGTGCGAGAGGTCCACGAATCCGGTGCCGTCGGCCAGGGCACGCTGCTCACGGAACAGGTCGCCGTAGTGGGCGGCGACACCTTCGTCCACGCCCTCGGCGGGGACGGCGCCGGGCAGGGTCAGCAGGGGGCTCTTCATACAGGTAAGCCTACGACTCGGTAGTTGAAGCCTTGAGCGTGCAGTCCTCGCACCGGCCGAAGATCGCGAAGTGCTTCAGGTCGGTGTCGAAGCCGAAGGTCTCGCGCAGCTTGGCCGTGAACTCGGCGGCCACCGAGACGTCCGCCTCGATCACGTTCTGGCAGTCCCGGCACACCAGGTGGATGTGGTGGTGCCGGTCCGCGAGGTGGTAGGTCGGCGCCCCGTGCCCCAGATGCGCGTGACTGACCAGACCGAGCTCCTCCAGGAGCTCCAGCGTCCGGTACACCGTCGAAATGTTGACCCCCGACGCCGTCTTCCTCACTTCCACGAGGATGTCGTCGGGGGTCGCGTGCTCAAGGGTGTCCACGGCTTCGAGCACGAGTTGCCGCTGCGGGGTCAGCCGGTAGCCGCGCTGCCGCAGATCGCTCTTCCAGTCGGTGCTCACCACACCCAAGAGTCTAGGACTACTTGAAGAAGGCGATGCCGTCGTCCGGCATGTCGTCGGGCAGGGCCTTGGCCCAGCGCTCGACCTCCTCCGGGGTGACGACCTTCTTCAGGTGGGCGGACATGTAGGGGCGCAGCTCGACCTCGGGGGTCTGCTTCTCGCCGACCCACATCAGGTCGCTCTTGACGTAGCCGTACAGGCGCTTGCCGCCGGTGTAGGGCTGCGAGGCGGCCGTGCGGGCCACCGCGTCCGTGACGAGGTCGATCTGCGGCTTCTTGTCGGCCAGCTCGCCGTACCAGATCTCGATGACGCCGTCGTCGCGGGTCATCGTCACCTCGACCTTGCGGTCGGCGTCGATCCGCCAGTAGCCGTGCTCGGACTCCAGGGGGCGGACCTTGTTGCCGTCCTTGTCCAGGACCCAGCTGTGGGACTGGTACTCCAGGAAGTCCCGGCCGTCGTGGGTGAAGGTGACCTCCTGCCCGAAGTTGCACTTCTCGGAGCCGGGGAAGTCGTGCACGCCGGCGCCCGCCCAGTTGCCGAGCAGGAAGGCGAGCGGGACGAGGTCCTTGTGGAGGTCGGACGGGATCTCGATCATGGGAACTTCCTAGACGTGGGTCAGCGCTGGCCCTGGTACAGCTTCTTCACGGTCAGTCCGGCGAAGGCGAGGACGCCGACGGCGACCAGGACCAACAGGATTTCGAAGAAGATCTCCACGGGGTGCTCCTTGAGCGGGGTGCGAATGGGTGCACAGGGCCGGAGGCCAGCTTACGCGGGCCCCTTCGGCACTTCGATTCCGGACTAGGCTTCCGGCTATGGCGAAGAAGCTGGTGATCAAGGTGACGGCGGGGGCCGACGCCCCCGAGCGGTGCTCCCAGGCGTTCACGGTGGCGGCGGTGGCCGTCGCCAGCGGCGTCGACGTCTCCCTGTGGCTGACCGGCGAGTCCGCCTGGTTCGCCCTGCCGGGCCGGGCCGCCGAGTTCGAGCTGCCGCACGCGGCTCCCCTGCCCGACCTGCTGGACTCCCTCCTCGCGGGCGGCCGGGTCACCCTGTGCACGCAGTGCGCGGCCCGCCGCGACATCACGGAGCAGGACGTCATCAAGGGCGTGCGCATCGCGGGCGCGCAGGTCTTCGTCCAGGAGGCGATGGCGGACGAGACGCAGGCGCTCGTCTACTGAGACTCCGTGTACAGGCAGAACGGGTGCCCTGCCGGGTCCAGCAGCACCCGGACGTGGTCCTGCGGCTGGAACGGCGCGAGCCGAGCGCCCTCGGCGACGGCCCGGGCGGTCTCCCGCTCCAGGTCGTCGACCTCTAGGTCGAGGTGGATCATCATCTGCTGCCGGCCCGGACCGCTCGGCCAGACGGGCGGCCCGTACGCGGGCTCGGTCTGGAAGGACAGCCCCGTGCCGCCGTCCGGGGGCCGGATGTGCACCCAGTCGGGGCCGTCCTCGCCCGGCCGGACCTCCCAGCCCGGCAGCAGCCGCAGGTAGAAGTCCGCGAGCTCCCGGGCGTCCGGGGCGTCCAGCACCGCCGCTGTCAGTCTCATGGGGCCGGGATACCCCGGGCGGGCAGGAAGACGCCGTTCAGTGCGGGCGCTTCTTGCCGTCCAGCTCGTCCCACCACTCGTCGGACTGGGGGTCCCCGGAGGGGTCGTCCCACCACCGGTCCTCGGGGCCGCGCCGGTTCGCGACCATGGCCGCCACGGGCGGGATGACCATGGCGACCACGCACATCCCGACGGCGACGGGAACGGACCACAGCCGCACGACACCCCAGGCCAGCACGAAGAGGCCGATGCAGAGGCCCATCATCGCGAAGTACGTGTGACGCCGCCGTGCGTACATACGTCCAGCGTAGGTCCGGGCAGGCCGAAGGGCCGCACCCCAGGTGTCCAACCCGAGGGGTGCGGCCCTTCGCCATCCGGTCGCCGTCAGACGGCGATCGCGACCTCCGCCAGGCCGCCCTGCTGGGCGACGACCGTGCGGTCGGCGGTGGCGCCGGGCACGAGGGCACGGACGGTCCAGGTGCCCTCGGCCGCGTAGAAGCGGAACTGTCCGGTCGCCGAGGTCGGCACCTCGGCCGTGAACTCGCCGGTCGAGTCCAGCAGACGGACGTAGCCCACCACGGGCTCGCCGTCCTTGGTCACCTGACCCTGGATGGTGGTCTCACCGGGCTTGATCGTCGAGGCGTCGGGGCCGCCGGCCTTCGCACCGCACATGTCGTACTCCTGAAGTCTGAAAAGGTCGGTGGGGGTTGCTTACTTGTTGGCGCCGAGCTCGATCGGCACGCCCACGAGGGAGCCGTACTCGGTCCAGGAGCCGTCGTAGTTCTTGACGTTCTGCACGCCGAGGAGCTCGTGCAGCACGAACCAGGTGAGCGCGGAGCGCTCACCGATGCGGCAGTAGGCGATGGTGTCCTTCGCCAGGTCGACGCTCTCCTCCTCGTAGAGGGCCTTGAGCTCCTCGTCCGACTTGAAGGTGCCGTCGTCGTTGGCGTTCTTGGACCACGGGATGTTGCGGGCGCTCGGCACGTGGCCGGGGCGCTGGGACTGCTCCTGCGGCAGGTGGGCCGGGGCGAGCAGCTTGCCGGAGAACTCGTCGGGCGACCGCACGTCGACGAGGTTCTGCGAGCCGATGGCGGCGACGACGTCGTCGCGGAAGGCACGGATGGAGGTGTCCTGGGCCTTGGCCTTGTAGTCCGTCTTCGGGCGCTCGGGCACCTCGTCACCGCCGACCAGCTCGCGGGCGTCGAGCTCCCACTTCTTGCGGCCGCCGTCGAGGAGCTTGACGCTCTCGTGGCCGTACAGCTTGAAGTACCAGTAGGCGTACGAGGCGAACCAGTTGTTGTTGCCGCCGTAGAGGACCACGGTGTGGTCGTTGCCGATGCCCTTGTCGGACAGGAGCTTCTCGAAGCCCTCCTGGTCGACGAAGTCACGGCGGACCGGGTCCTGGAGGTCCTGCGTCCAGTCGATCCGGATGGCGTTGCGGATGTGGTTCTTCTCGTAGGCGGACGTGTCCTCGTCCACCTCGACGATGGCGATGGTCGGGTCGTCCAGGTGCTCCTGGAGCCAGTCGGCGTCAACCAGGACGTCGTTGCGGCTCATGCTTCTTCTCCTCCGGGGCAGTTACGGCGGGGCGTGCGAGGTCTGCAGGGCGCGCCCTTGAGGCAGGGCGGCGCACGAGTGCCCGTGATGCGGGGCTGCGGGGATGCGCGCGCCGGCGCGACTGCCGACGCGATCGCTCAGAAGGTGCGACAGAGCATGGCGGCGACGCGGCACAGGTCTACTGCCCGCCGCTTCGTGAGGTCCGCCTGTCGCTTCATACGGTCGATCGTAGGGACGGTTTGGCAGGCGTGTCACCGGTGTGTCGCATACTGAGACGCGACAATCCGCCATATGGGATAGGGAGGCTTCCGGGCCGGTCACCGCACACCCTCCGGCCGATTGCGTGCACCGCCACATCTACGCTGCGGACATCACCGTCTCGCCCACCGGACAGCGCTGGTAGGACAGCCCCGGCCGGGCGGCCACGGAAGGGCCGCCACGGGAGAACCGTCACCGGCGAGCCGCAGCCGGACGGCCGTCGCCGGAGATCTTCGACCCGCCGTGCTCCTGCCTACCCGGCCAGCCGGACGTCGGAACCCTTCACCGTGATCTCGACGCCGTCCGGAGCGGCCTGGACCGTGTCCAGCTCGATGCCGCCGGGCAGACCGTCGATCTTCTGCTGGAAGTCGGTGATCGCCCGTACGCGGTTCTCGGCGATGTCGACGCCGCCGAACCTGGGCAGGCCGTCGGCGTGCACACGCACGGTGCCGTTCTCCACCTTCACCGAGCTGAGCACGGAGACCGGCTCGGGGAGCTTGGTGCCGAGGACCGTGGCCTCGACGGTGACCTTGATCTTGCCGTTGCCGCCGTCGGACAGGCCCACGACGTTGGCCGTGACGCCCGGGGCGACCTGCGTGGGTTCGGGCTTCGCCGTCTTCAGCAACTCGTCGTAGGCGATGGTCGCGGTGCCGGTCGCGCTGGTGGCGGTGGCGGAGCTGTAGTCGCCGGAGAACTCGACGCCCTTCATGTCGGCCTGGAGGTCGTCGATGCGGATCTTCCGGCCGGCGTCGCCCGCGGCGGCCTCGTAGTCCTTGATGCCGACCTCGACGTCGTCCAGGGAGCCGCCGGCGACCTGGGTGAGGAACGGAAAGCCCTTGATCGACACGTCGGGGGTGGACGACAGGTTCTCCGTCGTCTTCAGCCGGTCGGCGGCCTCGTCCTCGGCGAAGTTCACCGCGATGCGGTCGGCGATCACGAACAGCCCACCCAGGATCACGACGAAGATCAGCAGTATTCGCAGTGCGCGCATGCGGTGTGTCCCCCACCGGTCCGGTGCTTCGACGACCCGGTGGCCGTCCCTTGCGCGAGGGTAACGCCGAGCGGAAGGGGAACCGCGGAATTGTTGATCACCTGTGACAGGGCGGAAGCCCGGGCATCCGGGCCTCCGCACCTGCGGTCCTCCGCGCCTGCGGGCTACCCCAGCGCCCGGCCCAGGACGTACACCGCCGGGGCCGCCGCGGCCAGCGGCAGGGCGACGCCCGCCGTGAAGTGGACGAAGCGGGAGGGGTAGTCGTAGCTCGCCACGCGGTGGCCGATCAGGGCGCAGGCGGCGGCGCCCGCCCCGAGGAGGGCCCCCGGCGTGCCGAGGCCCGTGGCCGACCCGGCCGCGATGCCCGCGCCCGCCGCGGCGAGCAGGGACACCACCACCGAGGCCGGGGTCGGCAGCGGCAGGGCCCGGGCCAGGACGGCCACGGCCACGCCGACCGCACCCACGGTCACCGCGTCCGCCTCGGCCGCGAGGTACCCGCCGGCCACGATCGCCAGCGCCGAGGCGGCGACCGTCGCCATCAGCCCGTACATCCGCTCGTCCGGGTCGGCGTGCGAGCGCAGTTGCAGCACCAGCGCCAGCAGCACCCACACCCCCAGCGTGCCCAGGATGGCCGACGGGGAGCGGCCCGAGGCCAGCAGCGCCGCGTCGGCGGCCAGCGCGCCCGCGAAGCCCAGTGCGATGCCCTGCCGGGCGGGCCACATGCCGTTCAGCCGGAACCAGCCCGCCGCCGTGACGGCCTGGAGGACGACCAGCGGCACGAGCAGCGCGTACGTCCCGACCGCCGCGGCACCGGCCAGCAGCAGCCCGAGCAGCGCCGTCAGGGCGGCCGGCTGCATGCCGGGCTCGATGATCGGGGAGCGCCCCTCCGCCCGGGCCCGCTGCGCGTCCGTGACACGCGTGTTGCCACCGACGGTGGCGGGACCGTAGCCGGGGGCGGAGGTGCCGGCGGCACCGGGTGAAGCCGGAGCCTGCGGGGGCTGCGGTGCCCCGGCGTTCTGGGGCGACCGGGTCGGCCGGGGTGATCGGGGCGACTGGGGCGTCAGGATCGCCGTCTCCGGGTCCGGCGGCTGCGCGGACACCGCCTGGTGGTTCTGCGTCTCCCAGGTCTGCCCCTGCCACTGCTGCGTGTACTGCTGGGCGGCGTGCGGGTCCTCGTACCCCTGGGGCCCTTGCCCGGGCCACGCCTGCGGCTGCTGCCCGTACGGGTCGTAGCCGTCGTACGGCTGGTGGGGCTGGTGGGGCTGGTTCGGCTGGTCGGTCATCGTCACCCTCCTGCGAACGGCGGGAGCACCTCGACCGTGCCGCCGTCGGCCAGCCGTACCGTCTCATGTCCGCGGGTGCCCACCGGGTCACCGTCCACGAGGAACGAGCACCGGCGCAGGACGCGCTCGAGTTCACCGGGGTGCCGCTCGCGCACCCCGTCGAGCGCCTCGGCGAGCGTGACCGCCTCGTACGGCTCCTCGGCCACCCCGGCCGCGGCCTTGGCGGCGGCCCAGTAGCGCACCGTGACCTTTGGCATCTGCTTCCTCAATCAATGCGACGGTGAACCCCGTCAGGCTAGCCCGCCCGGGCGACGCCCCACTCCCCGATCCGGGCCAGCAGTTCCTCGCCCGCCGCGTGCTCGGCGTGTCCCATGCCCGGCTCCAGCCACAGTTCGGCCTGGTCACCGGCGGCAGCGGCGAGCATCCGCGGATGATCGACGGGGAAGTAGCCGTCGGCGTCGCCGTGCACGATCAGCAGCGGGGTCGGGGCGATCCTCCGTACCGCCTCCACCGGCGAGAGGGGAACCGGGTTCCAGTCCCGGTGGTGGATGCGCGTACGGAAGCCGTACCGGCCCACGATCCGCCCCGCGGGCCGGGTCACCAGCCAGTGCAGCCGCCGCATGGGCGCAGTCCCCCGGTAGTACCAGCGGGCCGGCGAGCTGACGGACACCACCGCGTCGGTCTGCCCCGGGTGGAGCGCCGCGTGCCGGAGCACCACCGAGCCGCCCATCGAGAAGCCCACGGTCACCACTGGCCCGTGCCCGCGGTCGCGCGCCCAGGCCACCGCCGCCGCCAGGTCGAGCACCTCCCGGTCGCCGACCGTGGAGTGCCCGCCGGACGTCCCGTGCCCGCGGAAGGAGAAGGTGACCACACCCCCGTACCGGGCGAACACCCGCGCGATCCGACGTACGTGCGGGCGGTCCACCGCACCGGTGAATCCGTGGGCGACGACGAACACGGGATGAGCGGAAGATGTCCCCGAGGTGGCGTGCACGGCCGCTCCCGGCTCGTACAGGGCGTCGATCGCCACCCCGTCCGACGTCCGCAGAAACACCCGCGAAGGCACCCGCACGGGCTTCCCCCCCCGCTCGTCTCGGCATGCGGACGATCGGTGGAACGCGCCACATGACCTGCCGGACCAGAGCTCATGTGGGCTATTCTGCTGGGCAGAGGACTCGGGCAACGTAGCCCCCGGGTCCTTTTGTGCTTTCGGAAGCGTTGTATACGACGCGGGAAACCGCAGGTGTACGGGCCTTCGGGATCGCAGAGCGGTGCTGTGCCAACAAACGTCCTCGCAGGGACCGAGGAGGAACCAGACGTATGAGTTCTCTGCTGCTCCTGACCAACGCCCTCCAGCCGTCGACGGAGGTGCTCCCCGCCCTCGGCCTGCTCCTGCACAACGTGCGTGTAGCACCCGCGGAGGGCCCCGCCCTCGTCGACACCCCCGGCGCCGACGTCATCCTCGTCGACGGCCGCCGTGACCTGCCCCAGGTCCGCAGCCTCTGTCAGCTGCTGCGCTCCACCGGACCGGGCTGCCCCCTCGTCCTGGTCGTCACCGAGGGCGGCCTCGCCGCCGTCACCGCCGACTGGGGCATCGACGACGTCCTGCTGGACACCGCGGGCCCGGCCGAGGTCGAGGCCCGGCTGCGGCTGGCCATGGGACGGCAGCAGATCGTCAGCGACGACTCCCCCATGGAGATCCGCAACGGCGACCTGTCCGTGGACGAGGCGACGTACTCGGCGAAACTCAAGGGCCGTGTCCTCGACCTCACCTTCAAGGAGTTCGAGCTCCTGAAGTACCTCGCGCAACACCCCGGCCGGGTCTTCACCCGCGCCCAGCTGCTCCAGGAGGTCTGGGGCTACGACTATTTCGGCGGTACGCGCACAGTCGACGTGCACGTACGGCGGCTGCGCGCCAAGCTCGGCCCGGAGCACGAGTCGCTGATCGGCACCGTCCGGAACGTCGGTTATCGATTTGTTACGCCGGAGAAGCCGGAGCGCGTCGCCGAGGAGGCGAAGGCCAAGGCGGCCAAGGCAAAGCAGGACACCGCGGACAAGTCGACCGCCCCGGACGCCGCCGACGCCCACGCCAAGGCGTAAAGAGCCGTATTGCGCCGCCGACCTGGGCACCGCTCCCCGCACAGGGTGCCCCGGACGGCGGTCGGGATATCGTACGGAAGCTCCTTTACGCCCTGCCCACAGCCGGTATATCCGCGTAGACTCCGCGCGTGGCCAAGGTGACTCGGGATGACGTGGCGCGGCTGGCAGGGACTTCCACTGCCGTGGTCAGCTATGTCATCAACAACGGACCCCGGCCGGTCGCCCCGGCCACGCGCGAGCGTGTCCTCGCCGCGATCAAGGAACTGGGGTACCGGCCCGACCGGGTGGCCCAGGCGATGGCCTCCCGGCGCACGGACCTCATAGGCCTGATCATCCCGGACGCCCGCCAGCCCTTCTTCGGGGAGATGGCGCACGCGGTCGAGCAGGCCGCCTCCGAGCGCGGGAAGATGGTCCTCGTCGGCAACACCGACTACGTGGGCGAGCGCGAGGTCCACTACCTGCGGGCCTTCCTGGGCATGCGGGTCTCCGGCCTGATCCTCGTCAGCCACGCGCTCAACGACCTGGCCGCCGCCGAGATCGAGGCCTGGGACGCCCGCGTCGTACTGCTGCACGAACGGCCCGAGGCCATCGACGACGTCGCCGTCACCACCGACGACCTGGGCGGCGCCGAGCTCGCCGTCCGGCACCTGCTGGAGCACGGCTACGAGTACGTCGCCTGTATGGGCGGCATAGCCGAGACGCCCGCGGTCGGCGACCCGGTCTCCGACCACGTCGAGGGCTGGCGCCGCGCGATGGACGACGCCGGGATCTCCACGGAGGGCCGCCTCTTCGAGGCCCTCTACAACCGCTACGACGCCTACCAGGCCGCCCTGAAGATCCTCTCCGGCCCCGAGCGCCCGCCGGCGATCTTCTGCTCCACCGACGACCAGGCGATCGGCCTGCTGCGCGCGGCGCGCGAACTGCGGATCGACGTCCCCGGCGAGCTGGCGGTGGCCGGCTTCGACGACATCAAGGAGGCGGCCCTCGCGGATCCGCCCCTGACCACGGTCGCGTCCGACCGTTCCGCGATGGCCCGGGCGGCGGTCGACCTCGTCCTCGACGACGGGCTCCGGGTCGCCGGGGCCCGGCGGGAGCGGCTGAAGGTGTTCCCGTCGCGGCTGGTCACCCGGCAGTCCTGCGGCTGCGCGTAACTCCCGGCGGGCACCTCTGCCGTCAGGGCGGCGGGGCGTCTTTATATCGGGCATACGAGGTTCTGTCGGGCTTCTCAGGGAGCACTCAGGAACCTCTCATGGTCGGGCGACAAGCTCGGTCCCATGACCGAGAGCTTCCACCGCAGTGGCGAGTACGAGAACCCTTACGAGGGTCAGCAGCAGGCCCCGGTGAACCCCGAGTGGCCGCCCCCGCCGGCGTACGCCCCGGCGCATGCTCCGCATCAGACCAAGCGCAACCGCGGCCCCGTCGCCCTGATCGCCGCTGTGGCGATCGTCGCGGCGGCGATAGGCGGCGGCACCGCCTACGGCATCCAGGAACTGACCGGCAACGACACCGTCGCCTCCAGCTCCACCAGCACCAACGTGGTCCCCTCCAGCCAGAAGGGCACGGTCGCCGGGGTCGCCAAGGCGGTCAGCCCGAGCATCGTGGAGATCAGCGCCGACTCCAACGCCGGGTCCTCCACCGGCTCCGGCGTGATCATCACCAGCGGCGGCGAGATCGTCACCAACAACCACGTCATCGCCGGCGCCTCGCAGATCAAGGCGACCACCAGCGACGGCAAGTCGTACACCGCGAAGGTCGTCGGCACCGACAGCAAGAAGGACCTGGCGCTGATCAAGCTGGAGAGCGCCTCCGGTCTGAAGGCGGCCACGCTCGGCGACTCGGCCGGGCTCCAGGTCGGCGACCAGGTCGTGGCGATCGGCTCCCCCGAGGGGCTGTCCGGCACGGTCACCAGCGGCATCGTCTCGGCCCTCGACCGCGACGTCACCGTCCCGACCGAGGGGGGCCAGGACCAGGGCCGGCAGCAGTGGGGGCAGGGCCAGGGGCAGGGCGGCCAGTGGCCGTTCGAGTTCGGCGGACGCCAGTTCAACGGCGACACCGGCTCCGACACGACGACGTACAAGGCGCTGCAGACCGACGCGTCCCTCAACCCGGGCAACTCCGGCGGCGCGCTCATCGACATGAACGGCAACATCATCGGCATCAACTCCGCGATGTACTCGCCGACGAGCCAGGCCTCCTCGTCCTCCGACGCGGGCAGCGTCGGCCTGGGCTTCGCGATCCCGATCAACACCGTCAAGGCCGATCTCGCGAAGCTGCGGGCGGGGGCGACCGACTGAGGCCGTCCTCCCGGCAGAGCCCGCCACCGGGCCGGCGTTCCACCCGCCCCCGCCCGTCGGCGTGCGACGCTGAGAGCGTCAGATCAGCAGCACCCCCGTCCCCCTTCACCCCCGAGGACCCCGACCCATGAGCCCCGCAGACGGCGACCGTGACCCGCAGCGCATCCTGATCGTCGACGACGAGCCGGCCGTACGCGAAGCGCTCCAGCGCAGCCTCGCGTTCGAGGGGTACGGGACCGAGGTCGCCGTCGACGGCGCGGACGCCCTGGACAAGGCGGCGGCCTACCGGCCCGACCTCGTGGTCCTCGACATCCAGATGCCGCGCATGGACGGCCTGACGGCGGCGCGCCGCATCCGGGCCACCGGCGACACCACGCCGATCCTCATGCTCACGGCCCGCGACACGGTCGGCGACCGGGTCACCGGCCTCGACGCGGGCGCCGACGACTACCTGGTCAAGCCCTTCGAGCTGGACGAACTCTTCGCCCGCATCCGCGCCCTGCTGCGCCGCAGCTCCTACGCGGCCGCCGTGGGCGCGGCCGGCCCGGCCGACGAGGACGCGCTCACCTTCGCCGACCTGCGCATGGACCTCTCCACGCGGGAGGTCACCCGGGGCGGGCGCCAGGTGGAGCTGACCCGGACCGAGTTCACGCTCCTGGAGATGTTCCTGGCGCACCCGCGCCAGGTCCTCACCCGGGAGCAGATCCTCAAGGCGGTCTGGGGCTTCGACTTCGAACCGTCGTCGAACTCCCTCGACGTCTACGTGATGTACCTGCGCCGCAAGACCGAGGCGGGCGGCGAGCCGCGCCTGGTCCACACGGTCCGGGGCGTCGGTTACGTGTTGCGGCAGGGCGGCGCGGAGTGAGTCCCCGGACGGTCGTACGGCGGTTCCGCTCCCTGCCGATCCGCTCCCGGCTGGCGCTGCTCGTGGCGGCGGCGGTGGCGTTCGCCGTGGCGGCGGTCTCGGTGACCTGCTGGTTCATCGTGCAGGGGAAGCTGTACGACGAGATCGACGAGGACCTGAAGTCGTCGGTCGGGCCGCTGCGTTCGGAGGAGGTCCAGGGCCTGACGGACAGCTGCCGCCAGACGCCGTCCGACTCCCTGGGCATGGGATCGCGGCCCAAGAGCTACGGGCAGCTGGTCCGGGTCGACGGCAAGGTGTGCCTCTTCCCGAGCTCCACCGCCCAGGTCCAGGTCGGCGGCGACGACAAGGCCGTGGCCAGGAACCCCGACCCCAACAAGGCCCACATCCGCGACGGCACGGACGACGACGGCAACAAGCTGCGGGTGCTGACCACGGCGGTCGTCGTCAAGGACGGGCCCCTGACGCAGGGTGTCGCCGCCGACTACTCCCTCGTCATCGCGCTGCCGCTGAAGGGAACCCAGTCCACGCTCAACGAGCTGGCTCTGATCCTCCTGCTGGTCTCCGGCGTGGGGGTCATCGGCGCCGGAGCCGCCGGCCTGGCCGTCGCCCGGGCCGGGCTGCGCCCCGTCGACAAGCTCACCGAGGCCGTCGAGCACGTGGCCCGCACGGAGGACCTGAACATCCGCATCCCCGTGGAGGACGACAGCGAGGACGAGATCGCCCGTCTGTCCCGGTCCTTCAACTCGATGACGTCGGCACTGGCCAGCTCCCAGGAACTGCAACAGCAGCTCATCGCGGACGCGGGCCACGAACTACGCACGCCCCTCACGTCCCTGCGCACCAACATCGAACTCCTCACCCGCAGCGAGGAGACGGGCCGGCCCCTCCCCGAGGCGGACCGCAAGGCGCTGCTCGCTTCGGTGAAGGCACAGATGACGGAACTGGCCGCGCTCATCGGCGACCTCCAGGAACTGTCCCGCCCCGACACGGGCCAGCACGGGGGCCGGACCCAGATCGTCGCCTGGCAGAACACGGTCGAGTCGGCACTGCGGCGGGCCCGGCTACGCGGCCCGGAGCTGACCATCACCGCACACATCGAGCCCTGGTTCGTCCGCGCGGAACCCTCCGCCCTGGAACGGGCGGTGGTCAACATCCTGGACAACGCGGTGAAGTTCAGCCCGGAGGGCGGCACGATCGACGTACGCCTCACCTCGGGCACCCTCACGGTCCGCGACCACGGCCCGGGCATCCCCGCCGACGAACTCCCCCACGTCTTCGACCGCTTCTGGCGCTCCCCGAGCGCCCGAGCCCTCCCGGGTTCGGGCCTGGGCCTGTCGATCGTGGCCCGCACGGTGCAGCAGGCGGGCGGCGAGGTGTCGCTCTCCCCGGCAGAGGGCGGCGGCACGGTGGCGACGGTACGCCTCCCGGGAGCCTCGACGCCTCCCCCGGAGACCCCTCCCACCTCGCCCTGATCCCGGCGGCGAGCGACCCTGCCCGGAAGCGGGCGGCCCCGACAGCTACTTCTTGACGTACGTGAGGAACGACGCCCAGGGGCTGCCGCCGAACACGAGTATCGGACCGCCGGACTGTTTACTGTCACGGACCGGAACGATGCCGGGGCAGTTGTCGGCGATCTCGAGGCAGTTCGAGGCTCCGCCGTCGCTGTAGGACGACTTGCGCCACACGGCGGTGTCGAGGTCCGGGGTTCGGTTCATGGTCTGGACTCCTCCAAGAGGCGCTTGAGAAACGCTGTCGACTCCGCCGGGCTCAGCGCCGCATCCCTGACGAGATCGTAGGACAGGCGGTAGGCAAGCACCTTGTCCGGATCCTGGATCAGCTCTCCGAAGCCGTTGCCCTCCACATAAGCGACGGGGTTCCCGAGACGCTGCCACAAGAGGATGAGGTCACTGTTCATAAGGTCGTGCACACCGGCCGTGTAAGTCAGCACCTGGATCGCGACATTCGGCAGCTCTGCCGCATCCACCAGGCGCGACAACTGGTCGGTCCACACCTTCGCGTCGGGAACGGGCCGCCGTACCGCCCCCTCATCCAGGATCACACGCACGCTGGGCGCCGACTCACGGTAGAGCAGCTCCTGCCGCCCCATCCGCGCAGCCACCTGTTCCTCGACGTCCTCACTGTTGCCTGCCGTTGTCTGGGCGCCAGACAACCCTGACAACACCGCTCGGGCGTAGTCCTCGGTTTGCAGCAGACCCGGCACGCGCAGCTGGAACATCCACATGATCTGCGCCGTCGCCTCAAGGTCCATGAACGCCTTGTACTTGTCCTTGATGACCTCCCTGCGCGCGTCCCGCCACTCGCGAACCAGCAGGTCACCGCACCCGTAGTAGCTGTCCAAGTCCTCCATGACCGCCAGCTTGGACAACCGCTCCCCGGACTCCAGGCGGCTCAGGTAGCTCTTGTCGTACCCCGTGTCCTCGGCCAACTGCCCGAGCGACTTTCCCGCCTGCTCCCGCAGGAACCGCAGCGTCCGCCCGAGGACCACCCGCCCCCCGTCAACCACTTCGCCCACGTCACCCCTCACCGTTGCCTGAGCCTCCAGGCAACACCTGGCCTCTTCCGCAGAGTACGGCGATGCAGTGACGATGTGGGCACGAACGGTGATCACCGCTCCCCACCCAGCCTCCCCCTGACCTGAGAAGGGACGCTTCCGTGCGCCTACGCCTCGCCCAACTCTGCGAATCCCTCCTGCTCACCCTCGTACGACTCCTCCTCCCCGCCCGAGGGCGTCATCGAGCGGTCGGGCCGGCCCTGCGGGCGTCGCCACCGCCGGTACACGTCCCGAGCCCTGCCCGTAGAGCCCCTCCACATGGACACCCCCCTCGTCCGCCCCTACCTCCACGCCCTGGAGATCCACGCATGAGGCTCCTCCCCTGGACCGGTGCCGACGGCAAAGCCTGTTACCTGTCCACCGACGACCCCGACAGCCTGCTGTCCCGGCTCGCCGACGACGTCGAGGCCGCCCAGCTCGCATCCGCCGAAACCGTCCTCGCGGGCGCCACGGCCGTCCTGCGCGACCCCAAGGCCGGTGAACGCGCCGTGCGTTTCGCGTTGACCCGGGCCGTGGAGTCCCTGGGCGACGTGCTGCGCATCGCCCTCAGTCGCAGTCAGTCTCAGGCCCAAGCCCAAGCCCAAGCCCAAGCCCAAGCCCGGGCGCAGTCGCAGTCACGCACCGACCCATGACGACAGAATGCACACAAAGTGTCACCCGGGGAGGTTTCAACCGCCCACCCTCAGCCCCGAGCCCGACAGCCGTACCCGGATGCCGTCCTCCTCCACCCGGACGTCCTCCAGCTGCACGCTCCCCTGCTCCGGCTTCGGCAGTTCGAAGGCCAGGGCGAGCCGGTCGGCCAGGACCGGACGGGTCAGGCCCGACAACTCCCCCAGCAGATCGGGGTCGAGGCCCAGGCTCCTGAGCACCTGCGGGTTGTCCAGGGCGAGGTCGATGAGGTTCAGGCGCTCGGCCTGACGGACGAAGCGCGGGGAGCCGGTCAGCTCGGCGAGCTCGCCGTCGTCGGCGAGGGCCTGCCGTACGGTCGCCTCGGGCACGCCCATGCGCTGCACGATGGCCGGGACCGACAGCAACGCCTTGGCCTTGCGGGTCTCCCGGGCCAGGCCGGCGGAGGCCTTGGGCGTCAAATGCAGTCCTTCCGAGGCACGCTTGCCGGGGCGGTAGGTCGCCAGGTCCCCGATGTCCAGGCGCATGCCGCCGATCTCCGTGGCGATGCCCCGCTGCCCCTGCCGCCGGATCCGGGCCTCGGCTCGCAGCTTCAGGTCGTGCCCGGCGACCGGCAGGGTGCCGCGCGCCCGCACCCGGTCGCGGCCCTCGCCGGTGAACGTCACCTGGGAGGCGCCGAGTTCGCGGTTGAGGTCGCCGAAGGACAGCAGGACGTCCCCGTCGAAGCGGGGGACGTCGGCGCCGCGCACGGACGTCAGGCCGTCCGCGTCGAGCGTCACGTCATGGGCCGTGGCCGACACCTTCGCCAGCGAGACGCGGTCGGCGGCGACATCCGGGACGGTCACCTTCACCGACTCCAGCCGCTTGTCGGCGAGTTGGGTGAGGAAGGGGAAGCCGCCGATCTCCACCTCGGGCGCGGCGGCCAGGTCGAGGCGGTCCTTGAGGGTGTCCGCGGCGCGGTGCTCGGCGTAGAGCACCGCCCAGCGGTCGCCGAGGGCGGCGAACGCGGCGAGGGCGACCAGGCCGACGACCGCCTTCACTGCGAGCGGCAAGCCAGCGAAACGATTCTTCCGACGCCGCTTGCCGCCGCGGCGATGGTCCGGCGGGGCCCAGGCGTCCTCGGCGCCCGCATCGCGTTCCTCGGAGAGGAACTCCTCCAGAGGGGTCTCCTCCAGAGGCCCGTCATCGAGGGCGGCGAGCTCCTCGTACGGGTTCGGACGGGGATGCGCATCTAGGTGGTGGGGGGTACGCATCGATCCATCCGACCATGCGCACCTCCCCCACCCGCAACTCGAACCCCGGGTATGCGACCTACTTCACGATCGTGATCCGGTCCGCCTTCGGCGGCGCGATCGGGTTCGACGCCGAGGAGTTGGCCGTCAGGTACTGCTCCAGGGCCGTCAGGTCGTCGCTGCCGACCACGTCGTTCGTGCCCTGCCCGAGGGTCGGGAAGCCGTCGCCGCCGCCCGCGAGGAAGCTGTTCGTCGCGACGCGGTAGGTGGCCGCCGGGTCGATGGCCGCACCGTTCAGCTTGATGCTGTCCGTGACCACCCGGTCGGCACCGGACTTGGTGAGGTCCAGCGTGTACGTCAGACCGGACGAGACCTGGAGGATCTTCGGCGCGGCCGCGTTCGGGCCGGACACCTGCTCCTTGAGCGCCTGGATCAGCTGCGCGCCCGTGAAGTTCTGCAGGTTCACTGTGTTGGCGAACGGCTGGACCGTGAAGCCCTCGGCGTAGGTGACGACGCCGTCGCCCTCACCGGCCTTGGCCGCGTAGGTCAGCGGCGCGCGGATCCCGCCCGGGTTCATCAGCGCCAGGTCGGTCTCCGGGTCGAGCTGCTTGCCGTGGGCGAGCTGCGCGTCGGCGATGAGGTCGCCGAGCGGGGACTCGGTGCCGGTGTTGCCGATGTCGCCGGAGATCCAACCGATCGGCTTGTTGCCGATGGGCGCGGCCAGCGTGTTCCACTTGCCGATCAGCTCGGTCATGTCAGGCGCCTTGGGGACGTCCCGGGTGACCACGCGGTTCGCGGACTTCACCGCCGTACGGGCGATGTCGCCGGTCTTCCGGTCGTACGTCAGCGTGGTGTCCGTGTAGAGGCGGCCGAAGGACGCGGCCGAGGTGACCATGCGGGGCTTGCCCGCCGGGTCGGCGATGCTGCACACGTACGCGTTGTGGGTGTGGCCGGTGACCAGCGCGTCCACCTGCGGCGTGACGTTCTTGGCGATGTCGACGATCGGGCCGGAGATGCCGTCGCCCGCACCCGGGGCGTCACAGTCGTAGTTGTACGACGTCGACGCCGGGAAGCCGCCCTCGTGGATGAGTGCGACGATCGACTTCACGCCCTGCTTCTGGAGCACCTTGGCGTACTTGTTGATCGTCTCGACCTCGTCCTTGAAGGACAGGCCCTTGACGCCCTCGGCGGAGACGATGTTCGGGGTGCCCTCCAAAGTCACGCCGATGAAGCCGACCTTGACGCCGTTCTTCTTCCACACCCAGTAGGGCTTGAGGATCGGCTTCTCGGTCTTCTCGTCGAGGACGTTGGCCGCGAGGTAGGGGAAGTCGGCGCCCTGGAACTGCGCGTCCGTGTAACAGCCGTCCTTCGGGTGGCAACCGCCGTTCTGCAGGCGGGCCAGCTCCTTGGCGCCCTCGTCGAACTCGTGGTTGCCGACGGACGTGACGTCGAGGTCGAGCTTGTTCAGCGCCTCGATGGTGGGCTCGTCGTGGAAGAGCCCGGAGATCAGCGGGGAGGCGCCGACCATGTCGCCGCCGGCCGCGGTGATGGAGTACTTCTGGCCCTTGCGGGCCTGCCGCAGGTGCGTGGCGAGGTACTCGGCGCCACCCGCGTCGATGGTCTTCGTCGTCCCGTCGGGCTGCGTCTCGGTGACCCGGCCGGAGGAGCCGGCCGGCGGCTCCAGGTTGCCGTGCAGGTCGTTGAAGGACAGCAGCTGGACGTCCTGGTAGCGGCCGGGCCAGTACCCGCCTCCGCGGGTTTCCTCCCCGGCGGTCGCCGACCCGGGCAACCCCGCGGCGGCCAGCGCGCCGACGGTGACGACACCGGCGGCGAGAGCGACGAAACGGTTCGTACGACGTCTGCGGCGCTCCGAGTGCGCCGGTGAAGTGGCTGGCATACGCCCCCCTGTGGGTCTGCTGGGACAGTGATGTCGTCCGGCGCAGCCTAGAGTCAACGCGCGTAGCGCGACAGGTGTTTCATGGTTACATCTGGGTTGCTTCTTTGCCGCCGATTTGCCGGTGGTGCCCCGTACCCTCGTACGCATGACCAGCGACGACACCGTAAGGCCAGGCCGCCCCCGCTCGATCGAGACCCTTGCCGCGCTCTCCGCGGAGCAGACCGAGGCCGTACTCGGGCTGCTCGACGAGGCGGCCCGGACCGACGGGCAGCAGGCGGTGTCCGAACAGGGCCGGTTGCAACTGCGCGGCGGGGAGCGGGAGGGCGTGTCGCATCTGCTGCTCACGGCCGGCGGGGAACTCGTCGGCTACGCGCAGCTGGAGGACACGGACCTGGTGGAGCCGCCGGCCGCCGAGCTGGTGGTGCACCCGGGGCACCGCGGGCACGGGCACGGGCGGGCCCTCGGCTCGGCGCTGCTGGCCGCGTCGGGGAAGCGGCTGCGGGTGTGGGCGCACGGCGGGCACTCCGCCGCCCGGCATCTCGCGCAGGTCCTCGGGCTGACGCTGTTCCGCGAACTGCGTCAGATGCGACGGCCGTTGACCGGCTTCGACGCGCCCGAGCCGGTGCTCCCCGAGGGCGTGACGGTCCGCACCTTCGTCCCCGGCCAGGACGACGCGGCCTGGCTCGCGGTGAACGCCGCCGCCTTCGCCCACCATCCCGAGCAGGGCTCCCTCACCCAGCGCGACCTCGACGACCGCAAGGCCGAGCCGTGGTTCGACCCGGCGGGCTTCTTCCTGGCCTTCCGCGGCGACGAACTCGTCGGCTTCCACTGGACGAAGGTGCACGCCGAGGAGGGCCTGGGCGAGGTGTACGTCCTCGGCGTCGGTCCCGGCGCGCAGGGCGGCGGGCTCGGCAAGTCCCTGACCACGATCGGGCTGCGGCACCTCGCGGGGCAGGGGCTGCCGACGGCGATGCTGTACGTCGACGCCGACAACAAGGCGGCGGTGTCGGTGTACGAGCGGCTGGGGTTCACCACGCACGAGGTGGACCTGATGTACCGGACGGAGACCTGAGCCGTGCCGTCGACGACCGGGCCGCGGGTCCGGCCCGCCGCCGAGTCCGACCTCGCCGCCCTGGTCCGCCTCCGCGACGACGCCGCCCGCTGGATGCTGTCCCGGGGCATCACCGGGCAGTGGCGGCCGGGGGAGCTGGACGAGGACCACTTCCGCCGGATCATGACGCGGGGCGAGGTCTGGCTGGCGGAGGCCGGAGGGCGTCCGGTCGGGGCCTGGGAGTTGTGGTGGGAGGACGAGGACGCCTGGGGTGCGCAGCCGCCCGTCGCCGGGTATGTGCACCGGCTGATGGTGGACCGGGCCGCCGCCGCGCCCGGCACGGGCCGGCTGCTGCTGTCGGCCGCGGAACGGCGTGTGGCCGAGGCGGGGCGGACCCGGGTGCGGCTGGACTGCCTGGCGGGCAACGCACCGCTCAACGCCTATTACGTCGACGCCGGTTACCGGGTCGTGGGCCGCAAGGAGGGCAAGCCGCAGCCGGGCGGCCCGCCCAAGTCCTTCACCCTGCTGGAGAAGCGGCTCGGGTAGGCGCCGGGTCCGCCCAGGACGGCCGCCAGAGCTCGCCCTCGGGCGGTCGGGGGCGCGTCGCCGTCAGGTGGTCGCGCAGTGCCGTCAGACCGGGGTGCGGGTTGTCGGCGCGCCAGAGCAGGGAGTGCGGGTAGACCGGGGTGGGGTCGCGCAGGGGGACGAGCCGCAGGTCGTGGCCCACGGGCCAGACGTGCGGGGTCCGTTCGCTGAGGAAGGTCGCCAGGGCCGGGGATCCGGCGATGGTGTCGAGGAGCGCTTCGAGACCGAAGTGGGGGCCGATGGTGTCGACGGCCGGTCCGAACTCGGCGGCGAGCGCCTCGTAGTAGGCGTGCCACTCGGTGCCGGGCGCGTTGCCCGGCATCCAGATGCGGTGCCCGGCGAGCTGATCCGGCGTCACCCAGGGGGCCCGGGCGAAGGCGTGGCCGGGGCCGACGCACAGGTGCATCGGCTCGTCGAGGACCGGCAGGGCGGCGATGCCGTCGGGGAGCGGGTGTCCGGGCATGGTGACGGCACGGAAGGTGGCGTCGACGGCCCCGTCGCGCAGGGCGGTCACGGCCGTGTCCACGTCGAAGAGGGTGACGACGTCCAGCGGGATCTCCGGGTGGGCCCGGTGGAAGTCCTGCACCAGCCCGCCGGGGGCGGCCCGGCGGCCCACGACGTCGACCCGCAGGGCCCGCCCCCCGGGCCGTACGGCGGCCACCGCCCGCTCCTCGGCCCCGAGCAGGGCGCGGGCGTGTGGCAGCAAGGCCTGCCCGTCGATGGTGGGTTCCGCCCCGCGCGGCGTACGGACCAGGAGCCGCACCCCGAGGTCCTTCTCCAGCGCGGCGATCCGCTTGGAGACGGCCTGCTGGGTGAGGCCCAGATCCACGGCCGCCCGCTGGAACTGCCCGGAGTCGGCGATCGCGACGAAGGCCCGTACCGCTTTGAGGTCCACGACGGGCAGGGTAGCCGTACAACCTGCGGTTGTCGGTCGGGCCGGTGCCGTCGGCCGGTTCGGCCGGATGCGGTCCTCTGCCCCACCGTGCGGTGTGCCTGCCTGCCGCGTCACCAACGTCCTCGGACAGCACACCTAGGGGCGGACCCGCCGCCGCAGAGGTTCGACGGTGCACAGCGCGCCCAGAATCACCGCCACGGCCAGCAGCACGGCCCACCGGTCGTGCGCCGCCCCCCAGCGCTCGTCCTCCACCGGCACGAACAGGGCCCAGCGGCCGGGCCAGAACAGCATGGCGAGCACCGACGTCGTCAGCAGCCCTGCCGCCAACGACCGGCCCGGCCGGGTCAGTTCGCTGAAGCGCACCACGGCCGCCCCGCCCGCGACCGCCAGGACGAAGGCCGCCCCGGCCTCCAGTGTGAGGTCCGCGACCGGGGGCCGTACGTCCGGCGGCACGAGCAGCAGTGCCACCAACCACCAGGCCGCCGCGGCCGGGACGGCCAGGGCGACGCGCAGGGCGAGACGGACGGGGCGCCGGGTCGGCACGGTGGCCGTGGTGTGCCGGGCCGGGTCGTCCAGGAGGAAGGCCAGGCCCAGCGCGAAGACGAGGATCGCGGCCCGCAGCAGGTACAGGGAGAGCCGTTCCGCCGACTCGCCGGTCCGGGTCAGCGCGGCGAGCAGCAGTCCCACGGCCCCGGCCGCGCCGACCTGGCCCCACGGCACCGTCCGGTGGACGGGGAGCACCAGGTGCCGGATCAGGAGCACTTGTCGTCCCCCTCGGGTGCGGGCAGACCGAGCAGCCCGGCGGCCCGGGCCGCGGTGACCTTCGGTGCCGTCAGCTCGTCCCACCGGTCCTTCACGCGGGCGCCGGCCTCACCCCGGGGCAGGTCGAGCAGCGCGCGCAGCACCTCGGTGTGGGCCTCGGTCATGTACAGCCCGTCGGTGGGCTGGAGCACGGAGTCGGAGCCGGTGAGGGTGTCGTTGAGGCGGACGCGGCGCAGCGCGTCGAGTGGGTCGGACTCCCAGCCCACGGCCAGCCACATGAGGGGGATGATGCGGCCGTCGCAGATCGAGGTCGCGGCCTTCTCGTCGCCGGCGATCAGCACTCCGGCCACGGCGGCCGAGAACTCGGGGACGCGGTTGCCGCCCCACCGGGTGCCCACCGTCACCTGGTGCGGACGCTCCAGCGGCGTCAGCGCGGAGTCGCCGTCGAGGCCGTAGCGCGCCTCGATCCGCTGGCGTACGACGATGTCCTGCTCGTGGGCGTCGCCCCCGGCCAGTGACCGGACGCGGTTCACCACTCCGGCCCAGTCCGCCACCCGCGGGCCCCACTCGGGGAACGCGCAGTACGTGGAGCCGTCCCGCCGGACGCAGGACTGCACCTGTTCCGGGTGGACGGTGGCGCGTTCGCGCGCCCGGAGCAGCTCGGGGGAGTCGCCCGCCGACTGGGCCACCCCGCCGGTCAGTGTCATGGCCAGCGCCCCGGCGACGCCGGCGAACACGGCCGGCCGGCGGCCGCCGGCCAGGAGCACGGCGAGCAGGCCGAGGGTCAGCGCCAGCCCGGTCAGGTACAGGGCGTGCCAGGCGGCGGGCCGGCCCAGCAGGTCCGACGGCAGGGTGTTGGGGGTGGCGTCCTCGACCGCCGGCAGCAGCCACCTCGCTTCGTAGCCCAAGCCCGAGAAGAAGACGAACAGGAACAGCAGGAGCACCACCAGCAGCGGCGCGACGAGAGCGGACCGCACCAGCCCTGCCACGAGCAGCCCGAACAGCCCGAACAGCAGCACGGTCAGCGGGCCGACGAGCAGTTCGCCCACCGAGCCGTGCCCGACCGCGCCGGGCCGCAGCGCCTCCCGGCCGAACTGCGCGGCCACGCAGACGGCGGTGAGCAGGGCCGCGGCCACGACCGACAGGGCGTGCGCGACCGTACGGCGCCAGAGCGGGAGGACCAGCACCGTGAGGAGCTGTTCCGTGCCGTGCCGCTGGGAGCGGACCGCGGCGTGGTTGACGGACAGCAGGACCGCGAGGCCGATGAGCATGGGAGCGCCCTGGGTGGCCCGGTCGACGTCCTGGAGGGCCGGGAAGCCGTCCCCCTCCTTGCCGCCGCGCCACACGGTCCAGCCGATGTACACGGCGAAGGCCATCAGCACCGGAACCCGGGTGAGCAGCCGGCGGGACTCGAAAAGGGCCAGGGCGAACACGGCCTTCCAGGGCCCGCCCGGCTCCTGACGCGTTGCGGACACGGCCGGCTCGGTCGTCAGCGCGGTCATGCCGCCACCTCCGCTCCGGCACCGTCGAGCGTGAGGAGGTAGCCGTCCTCCAGGGTGGGTTCGAGCAGCTCGGCGCCGGGCGGCGGGTCCCCCACGTTGCGGAAGGTCCCGGTCCCGGTGCGCCACCCCGCCTTCGCCCCGGGGTGCCGCTCGGTGCTGCTCCACACGCGTCCGGCGGCCCGTGCGGTCAGCTCGGCCGGGGTGCCCTCGAAGCGCACCCGGCCTGCGGCCATGACGAGCACGCGGTGGCAGAGCATCGCCACGTCCTCGGTCTGGTGGGTGGACAGCAGCACCGTCCGCCCCTGCCCGGCTTCGGCGATCAACTCCCGGAAACGCATGCGCTGTTCGGGGTCGAGCCCCACGGTCGGCTCGTCGAGCACCAGGAACCCGGGGTCTCCGACGAGGGCTGCTCCCAGAGCCACGCGCTGCCGCATGCCCCCGGACAGCTTGCGGATCCGCTTGCCCCGCACCTCCGTCAGGCCGACCTCGTCGAGGACCCGCCGTACCTCGCGGTGCCGGGCGGCCCGGTCGGTCATCTCCTTGAGGATCGCCACGTAGTCGACGAACTCGAAGGCGGTGAAGTCCGGGTGGAAGCCCGGGGTCTGGGGCAGATAGCCCAGCCTGCGCCGCACTTCCTGCCGGCCGCGGGCGGTGCCGGGATCGTGCCCGAGCACGGTGAAGGCCCCCCGGTCGGCGGGCAGGGCGGTGGCGAGGACCCGCAGCAGCGTGGTCTTGCCGGCGCCGTTGGGCCCGAGCAGCCCGGTGACGCCGGCGGTCAGCCGCAGCGACACGTCGTCGAGGGCCCGGGTACCGCCGTAGCGCAGGCTCAGCCCGGAGGCGGACACGGTCGGGGTCATGCGGCACGTCCTTGGAAGAGGTCGAATCGGTCACGGTGCAGGTAGAGCAGCCCGGCGGCGAGCGCGGCGACCGCCGCCGCCACGCACTGCCCGGCCACGGTGAACGGCGCGAGCGGCCCGTCCGCCCCCGTCCGCAGTGCGTCGGCGGTCAGCAGCAGCCCGACCCACGCCCCGCCCACCAGGGACGGCGCGAGCACGGGGCCGAGACGGGGCGTCAGCGCGAGTCCGGTCGCGGTCAGCGCCAGCCCCGGCAGCAGCCAGGCCAGCGCCCGCAGCCCGTAGGCGGGCAGCGCGAGGGTGGCCAGCCCGTTCAGTCCGAGCACGACCGCCAGTACGGCCACCGTCCGGACCATCAGCAGCCGGAACCCGTGCATCGGCGCGACGACGGCCATCTCGTACGTCGGATCCAGCGCGGGCCCGTACGACAACCCCACCCCGGCCAGCGGCAGCAGCGGCGCGAGGGCCAGGAACAGCGTGGGGAACTCCCCTCCGTGCACGGAATGCGCGGCCGCCACGCTCAGCAGCAGCACGGCGACGACGGCCCCCAGCCAGGACCGCCGCAGCACCGGCGTCGCCGCGAGCAGCCGCGCGGTGTGCCCGGCCACCCCGAGCCGCAGGAGCAGCCGCTCCAGAACCCCGGTGCGGGGCGCGTCCAGCGCGGCGTCGAGCCGTTCCCACCCGGCGTCGAGGGCGACCGGATCACTGACCCCGGCCAGTCCCGCGCGGCACCGGGCGCAGGAGGTCAGATGCGCGTCGGCGGACCAGAGCGCGGGCGCGTCCAACTCCCCTCGCGCGTAGGCGCGCAGATCCTCTTCGGACACGTGCCAGCTCATGCCAACGCCTCCCGCAACTGCTTCCGGGCCCGCATCGCCCGTGTCTTGACCGTCCCGGGCGGTATCCCGAGCAGCACGGCCGCCTCACGGGTGGTCAGCCCGTCGATGACGGTCGCCTGCAGCACCGCCCGCAGCTCGGGCGACAGCCGGACCAGGGCCCCGGCGAGGTCCCCGTGTTCCACCCCCGCGAGCACGCGTTCCTCCGCCGAGGCCTCGTCCCGGTGCCGCAGCCGTGCCAGGGCCTGCCGCAGCCGCCCTCGCGCCCCGTCGCCCCGCAGCGCGTCCACCAGCCGCCGCGACCCGATGCGCCACAGCCACCCGGCCGCGTCCGCGGAGGGGTCCTCCTGCCGGTAACGGGATGCGCCCCGCCACACCGCGAGGAAGGTCTCCTGCACCACGTCGTCGACGACCCCGAGATCGGCGCACCGACCCCGCAACCGGGCCCGGAGCCACGGCGCGTAGCGCCGGTACAGCTCCTCGAAGGCACCCCGGTCGGCGTCCGCGGCCATGGCCCGCAGCAGCTCCCCGTCGCTTCTCGTATCGCTCACGTCTCCTCATCGGACGACCCGGACCGAACGGTTCACGAAAGCACGCTTGACTTTCCGGACCCCCTTCCACCACCCTTTCACTACTCAATTAGTGAAAGGGTGGTGCGGCAGTGGTCGAGTACCGCATCGACCGGCGCAGCGGCGTGGCCACCTACGTCCAGATCGTCCAGCAGACCAAGCAGGCCCTGCGGCTCGGCCTGTTGGAGCCGGGGGACAAGCTCCCGACGGCCCGTGAGGTCGTGGAGGCCACCGCCATCAACCCGAACACGGTCCTCAAGGCCTACCGGGAACTGGAACGCGAAGGCCTCGTCGAGGCCCGCCGCGGACTGGGCACGTTCGTCCGCAAGTCCCTGAGCACCGCCCCCGCCGACTCCCCGCTCCGCGCCGACCTGGACGCCTGGGCGGCCCGGGCCCGCGAGGCCGGTCTGGAGCGCGAGGACGTGGCCGCCCTCTTCACTTCCGTACTCGACGCGCACTTCGCAGACTTCAAGGGGGACGCATGACCGACACCGCCATCGAGGCGGCCGGCCTGGGCAGGAGGTTCGGGCGACGCCGCGCACCGGCCCTGGACGGCTGCGCCTTCCGGCTCCCCATGGGCCGCGTCTGCGCCCTCACCGGCCCCAACGGCGCCGGCAAGTCCACCCTGCTCGCCCTGGCGGCCGGGCTGCTGCGCCCCACCGAGGGCACCGTCACCGTGCTCGGCACGACCCCGGCCGCGGCCCGCGAGCGCCTCGCCTACGTCGCCCAGAACAAGCCCCTGTACCCCCAGCTCACCATCGCCGGGACCCTGCGGCTGGGCCGCGACCTCAACCCCCGCCGCTGGGACGCCCGCACCGCCGAGCGGATCGTCGAGGAGGGCGACCTCGACCCCGGCACGAAGATCCGGGCGCTCTCCGGCGGCCAGCGCACCCGCGTCGCCCTCGCCCTGGCCCTCGGCAAGCGTCCCGAACTGCTGCTCCTGGACGAGCCGATGGCCGACCTCGACCCGCTCGCCCGGCACCAGCTGACGGCCACGCTCATGGCCGACGCCGCCGACCACGGCACCACGGTTGTCATGTCCTCGCACGTCGTCGCAGAGCTGGAGGGCTCCTGCGACCACCTGCTGCTGCTCGGCTCGGGCCGCGTCCGGCTCGCCGGGCCCCTGGACGAACTGCTCGCCGCGCACACCCTGGTCACGGGCCGGGCGGGCGACGCCCTCGACCCGCACACGGTCGTCGAGTCCCGCACCACCGGCCGCCAGCTGACCGCCCTGGTCCGGCCCGCGGGCCCCCTCGGCGACGGACTCCACGGCGACCGCCCGTCCCTGGAGGAGGTCGTCCTCGCCCACCTGCGCGCCCCCGACGCCCCGCCGCTGCTGCTCGACGCACGGGAGGCCGCCGTATGACCGCCCTCGACACCCTGACGACACCAGCCGTCCCCCGGCGCACCTCGCCGTCGCGCGGCCTGGTCCTGGCCATGCTCCGGCTGCACCGCTCGGCGCTGCTGTTCTGGCTGGGGCTGGTGGTGGTGGCCGCCGGGGCGCTGCTGTGGGCGATGGGCCCGGGTGCGGACGCCGCCTGGACCGAGTACACGGACACGGGCTGCGACCTGTCCCACCCGAACCTGGGCTGCGACATCCCCGGCCCCGCGAACAGCCGGTACCAGACGGCCGTAGCGGTCGGCATCGGCCTCATCAGGCTCCTCCCGCTGCTCACCGGGGCCTGGGCGGCCGGCGCCCTCATCGGCCGCGAGCTGGAGAACGGCACCGCTCAGCTCGCCTGGACCCAGTCGGTGGGCCCCCTGCGCTGGCTGGCCGCCAAGCTCGCGGTTCCGGCCGTGCTGCTCATGGCGGGCACGCTCACGCTGACGCTGCTGCATCGCATGCTGTGGTCGTCGGACCTCGCCCCGCTCGGCGTCATGAGCTGGCGCGCGTGGTACGACGACGGCACCTTCGAGATCAACGGCACCATCGCCGCCGCCCAGGCCCTCGCCGCCCTGGCCATCGGCGTCCTGGTCGGGCTGCTGCTGCGCCGGACGCTGCCCGCCCTCGGCGTCGCGGTCCTGGCCGTCGTGTCACTCGTCTACGTCCTCGACGAGGTGCGCCCGCACCTGTGGCCGGTGAAGACGGCGGTGAGGGGCCTGGAGGACGGCACCGCCGGCTCCGACAGCATGATCGTCGAGACCGGCGCCCTGACCGCCTCCGGCGCCCGCGTCCCGATCCCGTCGTGCTCGGGCGAGCCCGGCTGCGACGCCAGGAACGGCATCACCCACTACTACGCCGACTACCACCCGGCCTCCCACTTCTGGCCCCTCCAGCTCATGGAGACCGGCCTCCTCCTCGCCGTCGCCGCCCTGGCTGCCGCGACCGCCTTCGTCCTGCTGCGCCGCCGCACGGGAGCCGCCGTATGACCGCCCTCACCGCGGCGACCACCCCCGCCGCCCGCCCCGTCCGCCACCGGGGCGGCCTGCTGCGGGCGGTCGCCCGGACCCACCGCACGGCCCTCGTCCTGTGGCTGTCGGCTCTGGCCGCCGCGACGGCCGCCCTGATCTGGCTGCATTCCCTCGGGGACGAGGCCCGCGACGGCATGAGCGCCTGTGCCACGCCGCCGACCGACCGGCTCCCCTCCTGCGCTGCGGTCGAGGCGATCACCGCCGACGAGACCTACGCGAACGGCATCGCCGTACTCGCCACCGTCCTGTCCTGGGTGATGTTCCCCGTGGCCGCCTGGGCGGGCGGCGCCCTGGTCGGCCGGGAACTGGAGAGCGGCACCGCCCGGCTGGCCTGGACGCAGTCGGTCGGCCCCCTGCGCTGGCTGGCCGTGAAGCTGGCCGTCCCGGCCGTCCTGCTCACCGCCGGCACCGGCACGCTCGTCCTGCTGAACCGCTGGGCGCGCGGGGACGGCGATCCCGACCTGGTCGGCGACTGGTACTACCCGGACGCGTTCGTGTCGACGGGCCCGGTGGCCGTGGCCTACGCCCTGGCCGGCCTGGCCCTCGGCGCCCTCGCCGGACTGCTGTGGCGCCGCGCCCTGCCCGCCACGGGCGTGGCCCTCGCCGCCGCCCTGCTCGTCCACAGCGTCCTGGAGCGGCACCGCGAAGACCTCTGGCCGGCCGTGACCCGCACCGAGGCCGGCAGCCTCGAACTGCCCCGCTCCGCGTTCCAGGTCGCCTGGGCCGACACCCCCCGGCACGGCGTGACGCTCACCCGCGCGACCTTCCACCCCGAGTCGCACTTCTGGCCGCTGCAGTCCATGGAAACCGGCCTCCTGCTGGCCGTGACCGCCGCCGCGACGGCCACCGCCTGCCTCGTCCTGAACCGCCGCCTCCCCTGAGCCCGGTCCGCGCGTCCTTCCACGGGGGGATGGACGCGCGGACCGCACGCACACGGCTGCTGCCGGCCGGTGACACGGCGTCGTGCCGAGCCGTGTCCACAGCCTGTGGGCAGCCGGCCCGGCCGCCCAACCGGCCCTGTGGACGCCCGCGGGCCGCCCCCCGGTGTCCCGCACGTCATGTCTCCGTAACCGTCGATTCAGACGAGCTTGCGAAGCTCGGCCAATGAATCCCGCCGTGCCCGAGCCTCCCCCGCCCCGCGAGGGTCCCGAGGGAAACGGGAGCACTCATGTGGCACCTCCGCTCCCGCCCGCGCTGTCCGACGCGCCCGTGATGCTCGCGGCGCGGAAGAATGGGTCCATGAGCCAGCCGAACACCCAGGCACAGGTCCAGCACCAGCAGCCCTCCGTGGGCTCCATCGCAGCCCACCGCCCTCACACGGTCGCGGCAGCCGTCTCCGATCTCGAACCGGACATCGACGCCGACCTCGACGCCTACGAGGAGTCGCACGCCGACGGCGCCGAGCTGCCCCAGGGCCGGTTCCTCGACCGGGAGCGCAGCTGGCTCGCGTTCAACGAGCGGGTGCTCGAACTCGCCGAGGACCCCAACACACCCCTGCTGGAGCGGGCCAACTTCCTCGCGATCTTCGCCAGCAACCTGGACGAGTTCTTCATGGTCCGGGTGGCCGGACTGAAGCGCCGTATCGCCACCGGCGTGGCCACCCGCTCCGCCTCCGGCCTCCAGCCGCGCGAGGTGCTGGAGATGATCTGGGCCCGCTCCCGCGAGCTCATGGCCCGGCACGCCGCCTGCTACCACGAGGACGTCGCCCCCGCACTCGCGGAGGAGGGCATCCACCTGGTCCGCTGGAACGAACTGCAGGAGAAGGAGCAGGCCCGCCTGTTCACCCTGTTCCGGCACCAGATCTTCCCCGTGCTGACCCCGCTGGCGGTCGACCCGGCGCACCCCTTCCCGTACATCTCCGGCCTGTCCCTGAACCTGGCCGTCGTGGTGCGCAACCCGGTCACCGGCCACAAGCACTTCGCCCGGGTGAAGGTGCCCCCGCTGCTGTCGAGGTTCCTGGAGAGCTCCCCGGGCCGCTACGTCCCCATCGAGGACGTCATCGCCGCCCACCTGGAGGAGCTGTTCCCGGGCATGGAGGTCCTGGAGCACCACGCCTTCCGCCTCACCCGCAACGAGGACCTGGAAGTCGAGGAGGACGACGCCGAGAACCTCCTCCAGGCGCTGGAGAAGGAGCTCATGCGGCGCCGCTTCGGCCCGCCGGTGCGCCTGGAGGTCGAGGAGTCCATCGACCGCGAGGTCCTGGACCTGCTGGTGCGCGAGCTGAAGATCAGCGAGGCCGAGGTCTACCCGCTGCCGGGCCCGCTGGACCTCACCGGCCTGTTCCGCATCGCCTCCCTGGACCGGCCGGAGCTCAAGTACCGCAAGTTCGTCGCCGGCACCCACCGCGACCTCGCCGAGGTCGAGTCGGCGTCCGCGCCCGACATCTTCGCCGCGCTGCGCGAGCGGGACGTCCTGCTGCACCACCCCTACGACTCGTTCTCCACGTCCGTGCAGGCCTTCCTGGAGCAGGCCGCCGGCGACCCGGACGTGCTCGCCATCAAGCAGACCCTGTACCGGACTTCGGGCGACTCCCCCATAGTCGACGCGCTCATCGAGGCCGCCGAGACCGGCAAGCAGGTCCTGGTCCTGGTCGAGATCAAGGCCCGCTTCGACGAGCACGCCAACATCAAGTGGGCGCGCAAGCTGGAGGAGGCCGGCTGCCACGTGGTCTACGGCCTGGTCGGGCTGAAGACCCACTGCAAGCTGTCGCTGGTGGTCCGCCAGGAGGGCGAGACGCTGCGCCGCTACAGCCACGTCGGCACCGGCAATTACCACCCCAAGACGGCCCGCCTCTACGAGGACCTCGGTCTGCTCACGGCCGACCCGCAGGTCGGCGCGGACCTCTCGGACCTCTTCAACCGCCTGTCCGGCTACTCGCGCCGGGAGACCTACCGCCGTCTGCTGGTCGCCCCCAAGTCGCTGCGCGACGGCCTGGTCTCACGGATCACCAAGGAGATCCAGCACCACCGCGCGGGACGGCCCGCGTACGTCCGCATCAAGGTCAACTCGATGGTCGACGAGGCCGTCATCGACGCCTGCTACCGCGCCGCCCAGGCCGGTGTGCCGGTGGACATCTGGGTGCGCGGCATCTGCGCGGTGCGCCCGGGCGTGGCGGGCCTGTCGGAGAACATCCGGGTCCGCTCGATCCTCGGCCGTTTCCTGGAGCACTCCCGGGTGTTCGCCTTCGGCAACGGCGGCGAGCCCGAGGTGTGGTTCGGCAGCGCCGACATGATGCATCGCAACCTCGACCGCCGGATAGAGGCCCTGGTGCGGGTCACCGACCCGGCCCACCGGGCAGCTCTGAACCGGCTGCTGGAGACCGGCATGTCCGACTCCACCGCCTCCTGGCACCTCGGCCCGGACGGCGACTGGACCCGGCATGCGACCGACGCGGACGGACAGCCCCTGCGCAACGTCCAGGAGATGCTCATAGACGCCCGGAGGCGCCGGCGTGGCACAGCGACACCTTGACCCGACGGACCCCCGGTCCAGGCACGTCGGGCCCGCCCCCACCGGAGACGCCCTCGCGGGCTATCTGCGGGCCCAGGCGACGGAGTTCCTCCGGGCGCTGCGCCTGCACCGGGAGACGGGGTCGGGGGCGAACGGCTCGGAAGACTCGGCCGAGGCGGCCCGTGCCCTGCGCCGCTCGGCCCGGCGCATCAGCGCCAGCCTGCACTCGTTCCAGTCGCTGCTCGACGCGGACTGGTGCGAGGCGATGCGCCCCGAACTGGCCTGGGTGTCGGGGACGCTGGCGATGGAGCACGCGTACACGGCCCGGCTGGAACGCCTGTTGACGGCCCTGCACCGCCTGTCGGGCTCCTCGGCCCTCCCGTCCCAGGCGGCCGCCTCGGCTGCGGGCGGTCGTGCCGCCGGGGCGGCACGGCTGGGCGCGGCGGCACCGGGAGAGGCCGGGCTGCGCACCGCCCCGGCCTCGGCACCGGAACGCGGCAACCTGACCGTGGGAGCGGCGAAGGCGGGCGCCCTGCTCGACCGCCAGCTCACCCTCGCCCGCACCCGCGCCCACTCCACGGCCCTGCAGGCCCTGGGCAGCAGCCGCTTCCACGCCGTCGCGGACAAGGTCGCGGTCCTGGCCAGTGAGGTTCCGCTGACCGAGGCCGCCGGCGCCACCGACCTGCGCCCCCTGGCCGCCGCCGCCCAGGACCGCCTCGCCGACGCCGTGAGCGCCCTCCCTCTGGTCACCGCGGGAAACCCGTACAACGCCACGGCACTCGTCCACGGACTGTCCCCGGACACGGTCCCGCACCCGCAGGACGCCCCGTGGCACCAGGTCCGTCTGCTGTTGCGCCTGCACCGCTACGCCCGCGAGGCCGTCAGCGGGCCCAAGGGCAACGCCGTGGTGGACCTGCGCCTGCTCTCCGCGGGCCAGGCCCTGAACCGGCACCGTGACGCCTCGGAGGCGGCGGCAGCGGCGGCCCAGGCGGCCCGTACCCCGCGCATCGCCCCGGCCACGGCCTACGCCCTCGGCGTGCTCCACGCCGACCAGCGGCACGAGGTGGAGGCGGCGCGCTTCGCCTTCCAGCAGGCCTGGCAGAAGGAGACCGTGGGCGCGTCATGACCAGGCCAGGCACCAGGAGGCGGTGAGACCCGGTGAACACCCCCAAGAACGCCTCGGGCCGAGACACCACGGTCCAGGCGGCCGGCTGCGTCCTGTGGCGCCGCTCGCGGGTTACCGGCGAGGCGGAGCTCTGCCTCGTCCACCGGCCGAAATACGACGACTGGTCGTGGCCGAAGGGGAAACTGAAGCGCGGCGAGGAGGCCCTCGCCGGAGCCCTGCGCGAGGTGGCGGAGGAGACGGGATGCCGAGCCGTGCCGGGCCCCGAGCTGTCCACCCAGCGGTATCCGGCGAACGGTCGCCCCAAGCAGGTCCGCTACTGGGCCGCCGAGGCGGTGAGCTGCGCGTTCGTGCCGACGGACGAGGTGGATCAGGTGGTGTGGCTGGCGCCCGCCGCCGCCCGCGACCGTCTCACACAACCCCACGACCGGCCCCTGGTCGACGAGCTGCTCGCCGTGCTGCACCTGCCGCGCACGGCCGGCTGACCGAACGGTCCCGCTTCGTCCGCAAAAGCGGAATCCCGTCGTTCTCTCCCCGTAAGCATTCCGTGACCTCACCAGGCCTTAGACAGGGGTTCACCCCTCGTTCATTTGCGGCCATCGGCGGCTTCACCTGATCTGCCTAATTTCAGCCTTACCGACGTGAGCCGTGCCCACGGAGCGCGACCGCGTCAGCGTCACTCAGACTTCGCACGCCGCCGATCAGGACGGCGGCTCCTGGAAGGAACTCAAGTGAAGCTTCAGCGCATGAACCGGCGGGCCCTCGCTCTCGGTGCTCTCGCCGTCTCCGGCGCCCTGGCCCTCACGGCGTGCGGCTCCGACGACACCGGCGGCAACAGCAACGACGGCGGCTCCTCCAACGCCGCCGCGCCGAGCAACGTCAAGTGCGACGACGCCAAGGGCCAGCTGCTGGCCGACGGCTCGTCCGCGCAGAAGAACGCGATCGACGCCTGGGTGAAGCAGTTCACCGCGGCCTGCCAGGGCCTCCAGATCAACTACAAGGGCGGCGGCTCCGGCGCCGGCGTCACCGCGTTCACCCAGGGCCAGGTCGCCTTCGCCGGCTCCGACTCGGCGCTGAAGCCCGACGAGGTCGCCGCCTCCAAGAAGGTCTGCAACGGCGGCCAGGGCATCGACCTGCCGATGGTCGGCGGCCCGATCGCGGTCGGCTACAACGTCAACGGCGTGGACAACCTCGTCCTGGACGCCCCGACCCTGGCGAAGATCTTCAACGGCAAGATCACCAACTGGAACGACGCGGCGATCAAGAAGCTGAACCCCGACGCGAAGCTCCCGGACCTCAAGATCCAGGCCTTCCACCGCTCGGACGACTCCGGCACCACGGACAACTTCACCAAGTACCTGATCGCCACCGCCAAGAGCGACTGGCCCTACGACGGCGGCAAGACCTGGCAGGCCAAGGGCGGCCAGTCCGCCTCCGGCTCCTCCGGTGTCGCCCAGCAGGTCAAGCAGACCAACGGCGCCATCGGCTACTTCGAGCTGTCGTACGCCAAGGACGGCCTGAAGACGGTCGACCTGGACACGGGCGCCGCCCAGCCGGTCAAGGCCACGGTCGAGAACGCCACCAAGGCGATCTCCGAGGCCAAGGTCGTCGGCACGGGCAAGGACCTGTCCCTGCAGCTGAACTACGGCACCAAGGCCGAGGGCGCCTACCCGATGGTCCTCGTCACCTACGAGATCGTCTGCGACAAGGGCAACAAGTCCGACACCCTGCCCGGCACCAAGGCGTTCCTGCGCTACATCGCCTCCGAGGACGGCCAGAAGGTCCTCTCGGAGAACGACTACGCGCCGATCCCCGCCGACATCATCTCCCAGGTCCGCACCACCATCGAGGGCCTGAGCTGACCCGCGTGCGGCCCGGTCCCCTCCCCGGGACCGGGCCGCACCGTCCGGTGCACCGCCGCCAGTGGCCGTACCCCCGGTACGGCTCCGCAGACCGGAGAACCCGATGGGCACACCCACACAGATAACCGACGCACCTCCCCCCGCACCGCAGCCTTCCCTCGACAAGCGCGCCGCGCGCGGGGCCACCCGGCCCGGAGACCGGATCTTCCTCGGTCTCTCCCGCGGCTCGGGCATCCTGCTGCTGGTGGTCATGGCCGCGATCGCGGTCTTCCTCACCTACCGCGCCTCCCTCGCGATCAGCAAGGACCAGGGCAACTTCCTCACGACCTTCCAGTGGGACACCAACCTCGTCCCGCCGAACTTCGGCATCGCCGTCCTGGCCTTCGGCACGGTCGTCTCCTCGATCGTCGCCATGGTCATCGCGGTCCCGGTCGCCGTCGCCATCGCGCTGTTCCTCACGCACTACGCCCCGCGCCGGATCCGCGGCCCCATCGCGTACGTGATCGACCTGCTCGCCGCGGTGCCGTCCATCGTCTACGGCCTCTGGGGCGCCCTCGTCCTGGTGCCGAACATGACCGGCCTCTTCGGCTGGCTGAACGACTACTTCGGGTGGACCGGCGTCTTCTCGTGGGAGGGCGGCGCCCCCCGCTCGATGCTGACCGTCGGCATCCTGCTCGCGATCATGATCCTGCCTATCATCACCAACGTGAGCCGTGAGGTCTTCCGCCAGGTCCCGCAGATGCACGAGGAGGCGGCCCTGGCGCTCGGCGCCACCCGCTGGGAAGTGATCCGCATGGCGGTTCTGCCCTTCGGCCGCTCCGGTGTCATCTCCGCCTCGATGCTCGGCCTCGGCCGCGCCCTCGGCGAGACCATGGCCGTCGCCACCGTGCTCTCCCCGACCTTCGACATCCAGGCCAGCCTGCTCGACCCGGGCGGCGGCACGTTCGCCCAGAACATCGCCAGCAAGTTCGGTGAGGCCACCGAGTTCGGCCGCGACGCGCTGATCGCCTCCGGTCTGGTCCTGTTCGTCATCACCCTGCTGGTCAACGGCGCTGCCCGCGCGATCATCGCCCGCCGCAAGGAGTACTCGGGGGCCAACGCATGAGCACCGCGACCATCACCCCCAAGGGCCCCGGCACCCTGCGCGGCGCCCGCCTGCCCAAGTGGTCCCCCTACGCCATCGCCGCCGGCTCGATCGCCCTCGCGGTCGGCATCGGCCTCGCCGGCGGCCTGCACAGCCGCGTCCAGTGGGGCCTGATCGCCGCGATCCTCTACGTCGTCGGCACCTACGCCATCGCCACGGCCGTCGAGGGCAAGCGGCAGGCCAAGGACCGCATCGCGACCTCCCTGGTCTGGGTCGCCTTCCTGCTCGCCGTCATCCCGCTGGCCTCCCTGGTCTGGTCGACCGTCGCGCGCGGCCTGAAGGTCCTCGACGTCTACTTCCTGACCCACTCCATGGGCGTCGTCGCCGACACCGAGCCCGGCGGCGGCATCTACCACGCCATCCTCGGCACCCTGGAGCAGGTCGGACTCGCCACGGTGATCGCCGCGCCGATCGGCGTGCTCACCGCGATCTACCTCGTCGAGTACGGCCGCGGCCGGCTCTCGCAGGCCATCACGTTCTTCGTCGACGTCATGACCGGCATCCCGTCGATCGTCGCGGGTCTGTTCATCCTCAGCCTCATGCTGATGTTCGACATGCAGCCCTTCGGCTTCGCCGGCTCGCTGGCCCTGGCCATCCTGATGATGCCGGTCGTCGTCCGCTCCACGGAGGAGATGCTCAAGCTCGTCCCGAACGAGCTGCGCGAGGCCTCCCTGGCGCTCGGCGTCCCCAAGTGGCGCACCATCCTCAAGGTGGTCCTGCCGACCTCCATCGGCGGCATCACCACGGGCATCATGCTCTCGATCGCCCGCATCACCGGTGAGACCGCACCGGTCCTGCTGCTGGTGTGGGGGAACGCGTTCATCAACGCCAACCCCTTCGAGGGGGCGCAGGCCTCGCTGCCGCTGTACATCTACCAGCAGTACGCGAACAGCGCGGGCTCCGGTGCGGCGTACGACCGCGCCTGGGCGGCGTCGCTCACCCTGATCGCCTTCGTGATGCTCCTGAACCTGGTGGCCCGCGGCATCGCCCGCTGGAAGGCCCCGAAGACCGGTCGCTGACGCGACAACCTGCGGCTACCGCCGCGCGGGGCCACAGCGACCCCCCAGACTTTTTGGAAGTGAAGTAGTCATGGCCAAGCGAATCGACGTCAGCGGACTGACCGCCTACTACGGTTCCCACAAGGCGATCGAGGACATCTCGATGACCGTCGAGCCGCGCTCGGTGACGGCGTTCATCGGCCCGTCCGGCTGCGGCAAGTCGACGTTCCTGCGCACCCTGAACCGCATGCACGAGGTCACCTCGGGCGGCCGCGTCGAGGGCAAGGTGCTCCTGGACGACGAGGATCTCTACGGCGCCGGCATCGACCCGGTGTCGGTCCGCCGCGAGGTCGGCATGGTCTTCCAGCGGCCGAACCCGTTCCCCACGATGTCGATCTTCGACAACGTCGCGGCCGGCCTGCGGCTGAACGGCAACTACAAGAAGAGCGAGCTCTCCGACATCGTCGAGCGCTCCCTCAAGGGCGCGAACCTCTGGAACGAGGTCAAGGACCGCCTGAACAAGCCCGGCTCGGGCCTCTCCGGCGGCCAGCAGCAGCGTCTGTGCATCGCCCGGGCGATCGCGGTCGAGCCGAACGTCCTGCTCATGGACGAGCCCTGCTCGGCGCTCGACCCGATCTCCACGCTCGCCATCGAGGACCTGATCGGCGAGCTCAAGGAGCGCTTCACGATCGTCATCGTGACGCACAACATGCAGCAGGCGGCCCGCGTCTCCGACCGCACGGCGTTCTTCAACCTCGCGGCGGTGGGCCAGCCCGGCAAGCTCGTCGAGATCGACGACACGGAACGCATCTTCTCCAACCCGTCGGTCCAGGCCACGGAGGACTACATCTCCGGCCGCTTCGGCTGAGCCGTACCCCGCCGACTCCTCGCGGTGCTGCATGGCGGTGCCACCGCGAGGCCGAAAAAGGGCCCGCCCCTCTCCCAGGGGCGGGCCCTCTCGTCTGCGTCCGGCGTGCTACAGGAACGCCAGATTCACGATCCCGAAGGCCGCGGCGGCCACGGTCGCCGCGGCCGGCATCGTGATGAACCACCCCAGGATGATGTTCTTGGCGACGCCCCAGCGCACGGCGTTCACGCGCTTCGTCGCCCCGACGCCCATGATCGCGGACGTGATGACGTGGGTGGTGGAGATCGGCGCCTTGAACAGGAACGCCGTGGTGAACATGATCGACGCGCCGGTCGTCTCCGCCGCGAAGCCCTGCGGCGGGTCCAGTTCGATGATCTTCCGGCCCAGCGTCCGCATGATCCGCCAGCCGCCGGCATAGGTGCCCAGCGACAGCATCACCGCACAGGCGATCTTGACCCACACCGGGATCGGGTCGCCGTAGTCCTCGACATCGGCGATGACGAGCGCCATCACCACGATGCCCATGGTCTTCTGCGCGTCCTGGAGACCGTGACCCAGCGCCATGCCGGCCGCCGAGACGGTCTGCGCTATGCGGAAACCCCTCTTGGCCTTGTGCGGGTTGGCCTTGCGGAAGATCCACAGGATCGCGGTCATCACCAGGTAACCGGCCAGGAGGCCGACCACCGGGGAGATGAACATGGGGATGACGACCTTCTCCAGCACCCCGCTCCAGTAGACGGTCGTCCCGCCGGCCAGGGCCGCGCCGACCATGCCGCCGAACAGCGCGTGCGAGGACGAGGAGGGCAGCCCGAAGTACCAGGTGACGAGGTTCCAGACGATGGCGCCCACCAGCGCGGCGAAGAGGATGCCCATCCCCTTCGACCCGGCCGGGGTCTGGATCAGGCCCTCGCTGACGGTCTTGGCGACCCCGGAGCCCAGGAACGCACCGGCGAGGTTCATCACCGCAGCCATGGCCAGCGCGGCCCTCGGCGTCAGCGCCCGCGTCGAGACCGACGTGGCGATCGCGTTGGCCGAATCGTGGAAGCCGTTGGTGTACGTGAAGAAGAGCGCGACCGCGATGGTCACGACCAGAGCGAAGGTGTCCATGAAGGGCTCAGGACTCCTTGACGGCGATGGTCTCCACCGTGTTCGCCACGTGCTCGAACGCGTCCGCCGCTTCCTCCAGCACGTCCACGATCTGCTTGAGCTTCAGGACCTCCATGGCGTCGAACTTGCCGTTGAAGAGGTGCGCCAGCAGCTTGCGGTGGATCTGGTCGGCCTGGTTCTCCAGCCGGTTGACCTCGATCCAGTACTCGGTGAGGTTCTCCATGGTCCGCAGGTGCGGCATCGCCTCGGCCGTCAGTTCGGCGGCGCGCGCCAGCACCTCGATCTGCTGCTCGACGCCCTTGGGCAGTTCCTCGACGTTGTAGAGGACGACCAGGTCGACGGCCTCCTCCATGAAGTCCATGATGTCGTCGAGCGACGAGGCGAGGGAGTAGATGTCCTCGCGGTCGAACGGCGTGATGAACGAGGAGTTCAGCTGGTGGAAGATCGCGTGCGTGGCATCGTCACCTGCGTGTTCCGCTGCCCGCATACGCTCTGCGATCTCGGCCCGGGCGGATGAGTCCGCCCCGAGCAGTTCCATCAGGAGCTTCGAGCCCGTGACGATGTTGTCCGCGGAGGCGGCGAACATGTCGTAGAAGCTCGTCTCCCTGGGGGTCAGACGAAAGCGCACGTGGGGTCCTCGGGGTGCTTCGGTTTCGGTCAGGCTGATGCTAGGCGCATCATCCGGCCACGGCTATCGGGCCGCCCACCAGTGTCGCCCATCAGGCACAGTGATGAGCACGGGGGCGGTTCCCAGGGCCGTATACCCGGTAAAGAGCGGTACCATATACCCACTAGGGGTATATGTCGGCCCACTGCTCACCAGGAGGAAGCGATGACGGACGTGACCGACACCACACATGTCGCACATGTCACCACCGGCACCGCCGACAACGCCGGCACCGAAACGCCGGCCGATCACGACCACGGTGTGCACGGGTACCACAAGCAGAAGGACGAACACCTCAAGCGGCTGCGCCGCATCGAGGGCCAGATCCGCGGCCTGCAACGCATGGTCGACGAGGACGTCTACTGCATCGACATACTCACGCAGGTCTCCGCATCCACCAAGGCCCTGCAGTCCTTCGCCCTGCAGCTGCTGGAGGAGCACCTGCGGCACTGCGTCGCCGACGCCGCGCTCAAGGGCGGCGACGAGATCGACGCGAAGGTGAAGGAGGCGACCCAGGCGATCGCCCGCATGCTGCGGACGTGAGCCGGGCGCCGTTCAGCCTGCGGAGGAGCCCCGCTCCTCGGCCACCTTCAGCACCTCGTCGATGCTCTCCAGGCTCAGCCGCTCGCGGGCGGCCGAGGCCGCGATGATCAGCTCTCCGCACAGCTCGATCTCGGCGAGGGCGACGTGGTCCTGAACTGCCGTACCGCCGACCGGAGCCACGTGCATCACCTCATCTCTGCCGCTGCCGACTTACCGGAGCGACTTCCTAGAGTAGGGAGCGGCACACACACCGCGCATGGCACGGACGGGCTAGTTCACGCCGGTCACTCCTCGGCGATCCTGCCCGCGTAGATGTCGTCGGTCCTGGGCAACCGTACGAGCGCCGAGGCCCCGAAATCGTAGAGCAGCGTGGTCGAGGCGACGGCGACGGAGCTCTTCTGCTGCCCGTTCAGGAAGCTGAAACGGTGCCTGACCTTGCGGACGCGCCCCTCGTCGTCGAGGTAGGCGTCGAACGGCACCGCGGCCGTGGCGAACCCCTCGGCCGCCGCCTTCAGAGGTCCCTCGTTCCCCTTGGACGCCCGCCGGGCCGCGTCGGCGAGGTCCGCCGTCCCCCGGTAGTGCCGCACTGCGGTTCCCGCGACCTCCGTTCTGCCGACGTAGGTCGCCGTCCGTGTCCCGAGCAGCACCTCGGCCGCCGTGAACGGGTCGGTGGCCCCGCCGGTGACGAGGTTGCCGTCGGACAGGGTCCGCGTGTCCACCCGCACCCACTTGTCCGGGGGCACGCCTGCGCCCCGGTTCTTCATGAACAGCGCACCGGGCGCGAGCAGTTCGGTGATCGGCCGGCGCTCGGCGACCCCCGCGGGATCCTGCGGCAGCAGCACCTTCAACCGGCCCATCCGCTTGCGGTAGTCGTACACCCCGGCACCCCGGATGGTCACCCGGGTCCCGCCGGCGGCCATCTCCATCGACGTACGGGCCTTGGAGCTGCCCGCGTCGACGAGCCGGTCGGCGGCCTGCCGCAACACGGTGACGGCCTCCCCGCCGCGGGAGTCCCCGGCGACCGCGTCACCCCCGGAGCACCCGGCGCACGCCGGGCCCGCCCCGGCCAGGAGCACGGCCGCGACGACCGCCGCTCGCGTCCGCCGGTGCCGCCGTTCCCGCTGCCGCCCAGTCATCGCCTGCCTACCCCCAGCCGGTACGTCCGTCACGGGCCCCCTCGTTGTCCCGGTTAACGACGGGTCTGTGCCCCCGTCACGCGAGCCCGCCGCCGGCCGCCGGCGAATCCTTCACCCCGCGCTGGGTAACGTGGTCGGTGTGGCACAGCAGGACGGGCCGGAGCCTCCCCCCACCCTCCCCGAACACCGCACGACGACCATGGAGAAGGGCCGCTTCTGCATGGCCCACTGTGCCTGCGGCTGGCGGGGCCCGGCCCGCAGAGCCAGAAGCCAGGCGCGCACGGACGCCGAACGGCACGCGACGGGCTGAGCCGGTGGAAACGGGCTTCGCCGTCGTTGTCGACGACGCCTCCGCCCTGCTCCTCTACGCGTCCGGCGAGCGCGGCGCCTGCCCGGCACGGGCGAACTGCTGCCGGCCCTCGGGGTGCTCACCCCGCTCGTGGCCGGCACGTCCGCAGGCTGCCAACCGGCCCGTCGAGCAGAGACCAGCCGGACTTCGCCCCACTCGTGTCCCGACCCGTGGAACCCCCACCCCCCGTCACCCCGTCTCCCAGGGCGCAACCACCGGGAGGCCCCATGGAACGGCGCACGATCCTCACAGGCGGCACGGCGGCGATCGCCGCGGCCGCGACCCCCTTCACCACCGCCTGCACCCCGTCGGGCACCCGCTCCGGGGGTACGGGCACCGACGCCGTGCGCACCGCCGCCACGTCGAGAACCACCGCGGCGAAGTGGGCCGCCCTGGCCCGCGACCTCGACGGCCCGCTGGTCCGTCCCGGCGACGCCGGCTGGCCCGCGGCCCGGCAGCTGTACAACACCCGCTTCGACAACCTGAAGCCCGCCGCGGTCGCCTACGTGTCCCACGCGGACGACATCCGCACGACCCTGGCCTACGCCCGCGCCCACGCCCTGCGCGTGGCGATACGCAACGGCGGCCACTCCTACGCCGGCTGGTCCTCCGGCGACGGCCGTCTGATCGTCGACGTCTCCAAGCTCAACCGCGTCCGGGCCTCGGGCACCACCGCGGTGGTCGGCGCCGGCGCCAAACTCATCGACGTCTACCGGGCCCTCGCCGCCAAGGGCGTCACCATCCCGGCCGGTTCCTGCCCCACCGTCGGCGTCTCCGGGCTCACGCTCGGCGGCGGCCACGGCGTGGTCTCCCGCGCCTACGGCCTGACCTGCGACAGCCTCACCCAGGCCACCCTCGTCACCGCCGACGGCAAGCAGATCACCGCCAACTCGCAGGAGAACAAGGACCTGTTCTGGGCCCTGCGCGGCGCCGGCAACGGCAACTTCGGCGTGGTCACGGAGCTGCACTTCAAGACCCACCCGGCCCCGCAGGGCGTCTCGGCGTACCTGTCCTGGCCCTGGTCGAAGGCGGCCGCGGTGGTGAAGGCCTGGCAGGAGTGGGGTCCGTCGCAGCCCGACGAGATCTGGTCGTCCCTGCACCTGGCGAACGCCGCGGGCGGCACCCCGACCGTCTCGGTCTCGGCGTTCTCCCTCGGCACCTACGGCGAGCTGAAGAACGCCGTCGACCGCCTGGCCGACCGCGTCGGCGCCCCGGCCCGCAGCGTCTCCCTGAAGCGCCGCTCGTACGAGGAGGCGATGGAGGTGTACGCCGGCTGCTCCTCGTTCCCGACGGACGCGCAGTGCCATCTGCCCGGCTCGACCCCGGGCCGCTCCCCGAAGGGCGCGCTGGGCCGCGAGACCTACGCCGCGGCGTCGGACTTCTTCGACCGCTCGCTGTCCGCGGCCGGCATCCGCACGCTGCTGGCCCAGATCGCCTCGGTACGCGGCGGCACCGGCAGCATCGCCCTCACGGCCCTGGGCGGTGCGGTGAACCGCGTCTCCCCCACCGCCACGGCGTTCGTCCACCGCCGTTCCCGGATGCTGGCCCAGTACATCGCCGCGTGGCGGGCCGGCACGGGCGGGACGACGGCCCGCGACTGGCTGGGCTCGGCCCACAAGGCCATGCGCCCCCACGCCTCGGGGGCGGCCTACCAGAACTACACGGACCCGACTCTGACCGGCTGGCGCAAGGCGTACTACGGAGACGCGGCGGCCCGCCTGACCAAGCTGAAGAAGCAGTACGACCCGAACCGCTTCTTCACGTATCCCCAGGCGCTGTAGGGGGGTTGCCTCGGGGCCGGTTGCGGGCGGGATGCCCGGGAGTCGGGTTGTCCGGTGGGCGGTTGCGGCCGGGATGCCCGGGAGTCGGGTTGTCCGGGGGGCGGTTGCGGCCGGGATGCCCGGGGCGGGGTGCCCGGCGCCGGTTGTGCCGGGCACCCGGAGGCCGGTCGCCAGGCTGCGCGCCGGGCGGACCTGCCGTTACGCGGCGAGGTCCCGCTCCGAGGTCCGCTCGGTGCGGGCCTCGGGGATCACCGTGTCCTCCCCTTCCGCACGCCCTCTGCCGCGCACGAGCCATCCCGCCCGGGGCGAGCGCTCGACAGCCTTCACCAGAGGCGTCAGCAGGGCCATGGCGAGCGGCGACAGCAGCAGCGCCACCGCGGTGCCCAGCGCGAACCCGCCCACGACGTCGGTCGGATAGTGCACACCCATGTAGACGCGGATGAACCCGCCGAACAAGGCCAGCACGAGGGCGACGAGACCGTACGCGCGGTGGGCGACGAACAGTCCGACCGCCATCGCCATGACGATCGTGGCGTGGTCGCTGACGAACGAGTAGTCGGTCTTGCCCTGCACGAGCACCTCGAGCCCCTGGTGGTCCAGGAACGGCCGGGGCCGCTCCACGAACCCCCGGATGGGCACGTTCACCAGCACCGCGATGCCGGCGGCCAACGGCGCCCAGACCAGGGCCGCCACGGTGGACGCCGCGTCCTCGCCGCCGCGCCTGCGCACCGACCACCAGCACCACACCACGAGCAGGACGATGCCGAGCAGCAGCCCGTACTCACCGACGTACTCCATGACGCGGTCGGACCAGGCCGGCGCGTCCTTGGCCAGGCCATTGATGTCGTACAGCAGGTCGACGTCGGGGTTCGACCCGGATTCGGCGAGTCCAGCCATGGTGCTGCGGCCCCTTCGTCGTCTGTCCCGGCGCACCCGTGCGTGCGCCGCTGCTGCCACCCCCGTGGTTGTAGATCCGCTTCCGCCGCACGCATGCGTGACGCGTACCGAATGGACGTCTGCTCGGCTACGTCAACAGGAACGCATGGTCACCGCTGATACGTTCCACACTCCACCGAATGATCACGCAGACGTTATCGAAGAGAGATAAGTCTTCGCAGTTCAGGGGGTGGGTTCACACACGGTTCACACCGTCGTGGGCAGTGCTTTCGCGCCATCTTCGGTGACACGCGTGGCTCCGAAGTAGTCGGGCGTGTCGATCGGGTCGAATCGGATGACGGCACCGGTCCGGGGCGCGTCGATCATGTACCCGCCGCCGACGTAAATGCCGACATGCCGGATGGCACGGGAATTGGAGAGGTCGTCCGAGAAGAACACCAGATCACCGGGGAGCAGTTCGTCCCGCGCAGGGTGCGGACCGGCGTTGTACTGGTCGTTGGCCACACGCGGAAGCTTGATGCCCACGGCCTCGTAGGCGGCCTGGGTGAGTCCCGAGCAGTCGAAGCGTCCGCCCTGTTCAGCGGTGCCGGTGCCGCCCCACAGATAGGGCGTGCCGAGCTTCTTCTGCGCGTACTCGATCGCGGCGGCGGCCTGCTCGGAGGGATCGACCCGCCCGACCGGTGCCTCGAAGCTCTCCGAGAGCGTCGTGATCCGCTTCACGTAGTTGCGGGTCTCGCTGTACGGCGGCACTCCCCCGTACTTGATCACCGCGTACGCCCCGGCGTTGTAGGCGGCCAGCATGTTCGCGGTCGGATTCCCGCCAACCTTCTTGACGTAGGAAGCGAGTTCACAGTCGTAGGAGGCGGCCGAGGGGATCGCGTCCTTCGGATCCCACACGTCACGGTCGCCGTCGCCGTCACCGTCGATGCCGTGGCTGGCCCAGGTGCCGGGGATGAACTGCGCTATGCCCTGCGCCGCGGCCTGGCTCTGGGCTCTGGGGTTGAAGCCGCTCTCCTGGTAGAGCTGGGCGGCGAGCAGGGCCGGGCTGATGGCGGGGCAGAGGTTGCCCCACTTCGCCACGAGGGCCGCGTACGCCGCCGGCACCGACCCCTTGGCCAGCGATTTCGCCCCGCCTCCCACGCCGTTGACCAGGTTCCCGGCGACGAGATAGACCCCGACGACGAGCAGCATCACGAAGGCCAGCGCGGAACTGATCGCAACACTCGCCACGATCCATGCCTTACGCACCGTCAACCGCCCCTCGCCGCCCAGGAGTCCGTCGGTCAGTGTAGAGGCGGCCGCCCCGCCCGGGAATGATCACGAAGAAGAGAGTCGGGGCGCACGGAGCGACGGCCACGGCACGACCGGCACGACGGAAGCACGCCGGGCCCGGCCCGGCGCACGGGAGCCCCGCCCGGACGGGCTACGACGGCCCCCACCGCACTGGACGCCCCCGAAGGGAATCGGGGCCTTCACCGGCTGACGCGCTTCCCGCGGTGACAGTCCGTCACCGAAGGGCGCCGCCCGGTGCCGTGGGGGTCCGGGACGGCGGGGAAACGAAGGGGCCGCGGCATCCCAGCCGCAGCCCCTTCGCCGCGCCGGGTAGCCTTCACCCGGAGAACACCGGCGCGACCACTCACCCGACCAGCCGTCAGAAACAGCCCCCAAAGGTGGGAAAGGCCGCAAGAAGGCACAACGACGGAACCACACACCAGGTTCCGCTCAGGCCTCATTGCCCGGCGTGACCTCCCGTGATACACAGAGTGACCATACGACCCTTCGCGCACCGCCCGTCACCTCCCCTAGGGGCCGGAGCGGAACGGTGGCAAGGTATTCGTACGAAACCCGCCAATCAATGACGCCAAGTCGACATCCGACAGCATCATTGTCGGCGAGAATGAGGCCTGACCTCTGCACGACCGCAGAGGATGCGGAACTACCCAACAGGGGCGGTGACATACATGCTCTTTGCGGCCGACAAGGGAGACATCAACACCATCATCGGCGGGATCGCTCCGGACTGGGGCCCCTTCGGCAGCCTGGGCAACGAGGCGAAGGTGATGATCGAGGTCGTGATGGCGGTGGCCATCCTGCTCTGCCTCGGCATCGCGATCTGGGGCGCCGCCAAGCAGCGCATCGGAGCCACCGCCCTGCGCGACACCTTCAGCGCGGAACAGGGCAAGGGCCTCATCATCGCCGGCCTCACAGGAGTCTTCATCATCGGCTCCCTGGGCACCCTCTTCACGATCGTGTACGGCATGGCCGTGTAACCCGGGCACCCGTACGCCCGCCGGGACGCCCGGTCCGCTCCCCCTCCCCTCCATCCCACCCGCCCGTCGCGCCCACCGGCTGAGGTTGCGTTTCCCTGATGTCGAGTCACCACACCGCGCCCGCGCGGGAACCAGCGCGGCTACCGTCGTACGAGGAGTATGAGAAGTACGACCGGTACGAAGTGTTTCCGCACGACGTCGAGGGGGCGTACGCGGCATGAGTCTCGGTGACGACCACGAGTCCTCCGGCGGTTACGCCGGCACGGGCCAGACCCGCACCCGCCTGCCCGACCCCGGCGACGCCTTCGGCGACCCCCGCCGCCGCACCTCGTCCCGCAGCCTGGTCACGGTGGTCGGCGTGGTGGTCCTCCTGATCGCAGCGATCGCTTTCGCCAACCGGGGGGACGGCGACTCGTCCTCCTCGGCGGACGGCTCCTCCGGCACACCGGACGCATCCGCGACGGCCCCGTCCGGCCAACGCCCCGTCAAGTCCAAGTCCGCGACGGGCATCCCCTCGGGCTTCGCCCAGGACCAGGAGGGAGCGGAGAGCGCCGCGGCGAACTATGCCGTCGCGCTGGTCTCCGCCGACATCCTCAAGCCGGCGCGGCGCCCCGGGATCGTCCGTCAGGTGTTCGACGCCGACAAGGCCTCCGAGCTGGAGAGAAACCTCGACCGGGTCTACAGCAAGGCGTTCCTGGAGAAGGTCGGCCTCGACGCGAACGGCGACGCGCCCAAGGGCAGCACCTACGTCTCCCGCACGATGCCGGTCGGCACCAAGGTCACCGACTTCTCGGGCAGCACCGCCACGGTCGAGGTCTGGTGCACCGGCGTGTTCGGGATGACCGGGGTGAGCTCACAGAACCCCGTCGCCAACGACTGGTTCACCATGACCCTCCGGCTGCGCTGGACCGACGGCGACTGGAAGGTCGACAGCTTCTCCCAGAAGGAAGGCCCCGCGCCGGTCAACGGCGACAACAGGGTGTCGACGTCGGACGCCATCTCGAAGGCCGTCGAGGAGTTCGGAGGGTTCACGTATGCCCGGTAGCCCGCGCCACGCAGCCAAGGTCGCCGCAACCCTCACCGCCGTGCAGACCGCCCTGGTCCTGTTCGCCACCCGGGCGGCAGCCGCTCCCACGCCCTCGCCCAGCCCCAGCAACGACAACTGCTCCCTGCTCTCCGGCCGGGCCCTGGAGATCTGCGAAGGCGACACCGGCAGCGACACCGGCAGTGGTACCTCCCGGCTCGACCCCACCTCCACCCTCGACCCCCTCTCCTCCCTCGCCAAGGGCTGCGCCGACGCCGCCTCCTGGACCGTCGACAAGCTCAGCGACGCCGTGAAGGAGACCGCCAACGTCGACTTCACCAACCCCAAGTTCCTCCAGCAGTACGCCGTCGTCTTCGCCGCCTCGACGATCCTCACGCTGCTGCTCTGGCTCCTGGCCGTCGCCAAGCGAGCCGTCCGCGGCGTCCCCCTGACCACCGCCCTCTCCGAAGCCATCGGCTTCCTGTGGCTCACGGTGCTGGCCTCCGCCTTCACCCCCCTCATCCTCTACACCGTCGTCTCCGCCACCGACGGCATCACCGAAGTCCTCGCCAAAGCCACCGGCGACCAGACCGACGCTTTCTTCGGCACCTTCTCCGAAGCCCTCAAGAAGGGCGAAGACATCGGCGGCGGCCCGATCATGCTGATCGTCGTCTCCCTGGTCAGCATCCTCGCCGCCGGAGTCCTCTGGCTGGAGCTCGTCATCAGGGCCGCGCTCCTCTACGTCGGCGCCCTCCTCGGCACCGTCGTCTACGCCGGCCTCGTCGACAAGAACCTGTGGGGCCACGTCCGCCGCTGGGCCGGCATCATGATCGCGGTCATCCTCATCAAGCCGGTCATAGTCATCGTCCTCGGCCTCGCCGGCGCACTCTCCGCCGACGACGGCCCGAACGCCTTCTCCGCCGTCGTCTCCGGCCTCGCCATCATCCTGCTCGCCATCTTCGCCAGCGCGATGATCTACCGCTTCGTCCCCGGCTTCGGCGACGAGATCGCCGGCTCCCGCAACAACCGCCTCATGCAGGGCGCCGAGAGCAAGGCCGCCGCGGTCATCAGCTCCCCGGCCACCCTGGTCGCGCAGGGCATCAAGACCCACAGCACCCGCGCCGGCAACAACGGCGGAGGCAGCCAGTCCTCCGCCCCCCGCCCCAGCAACCCCGCCTCCAGTGGAGTCGCCGCGCACAGTGCGCGCACCTCGAACGGCGGCGGATCTGTCCCCTCCGCCGCGCCCGCACCCCGTTCGAGCAGCCCCGTCAACACTCCCCACGCCAGCAACACCCGCAACAGCAGTACCAACCGCACGGGAGGTGAAGGGCGTTGACGACCGAGTCCCACGTGTCCCATCCGGTCACGCCCCGCCGGACATATCTGATCGGCCGCGCCCGGCCGAACGCGATCATCGGCCGCAACCGCGAGACCGGCGAGATCGCCCTGATCGTCGTGGGCGCGTTCCTCGGCATGATGTGCGGGCTCCTCGTCCCGGTCCTGTCGCTGCGCATCGTGCTGCTCGCCGGGTTCCCGATGCTGGCGCTGGCCGCGGTGTACGTGCCGTACAAGCACCGCACCTTCTACAAGTGGTTCGAGATCAACCGCAGCTACAAGCGGACCCTCAAGCAGGGCACCACCTACCGCTCCACCGCCATCGAGGCCGGCACCCGGCTGGACGGCAAGGAGATCGAGGTCGGCCCGCCCCCGGGCATCGGCCGCATCACCTGGCTGGCCGCCCCCTTCGGCCCCGACGAGATCGCCGTGCTCCTGCACGCCGACCGCAAGACCGTCACCGCCGCCATCGAGATCGAGGGCCCCGGCGTCGGCCTGCGCGACAGCGAGGACCAGGAAGCCCTCGTCGACCGCTTCGGCACCCTGCTCAAGCACGTGGCCAACGGCGACGGCTTCGTCACCCGCCTGCAGATGCTGGCCCGCACCCTCCCGGCCGACCCCGACGCCCACGCCAAGGACGTCGCCGTCCGCGGCGACGACAAGGCCCTGCCGTGGCTCCAGGAGTCCTACGACCAGCTCCAGTCGATGGTGTCCACCAGCAGCGAGCAGCACCGCGCCTACCTGGTCGCCTGCATGCACTACACCCGCGACCTCGCCGCCGAGGCCAACGCCATGGCCCGGGCCGCCCGCGCCCACGGTGGCAAGGTCGACCGGGACGCCGGACTCGCCGTCGTCATGGCCCGCGAGCTCACCGACATCTGCTCGCGCCTCCAGGAGGCCGACATCCGCGTCCGCCAGCCCCTCGGCCAGGGGCGGCTGTCCTCGCTGATCCACTCCATGTACGACCCGGACCACCCCATCGACCACATCCAGGCGATGACGAAACGCAATGCCTGGCCGGCCGAGCTGGACGCCGTGGAGCCCACCTACCTCCAGGCCAAGACCCGTGAGTCCTCCACCCGCGCCCCCTGGTGCCACGCCACCGCCTGGGTGAAGGAGTGGCCGATGACCCCCGTCGGCGTCAACTTCCTCGCCCCGCTGCTCGTCCACACCCCGGACGTCATCCGCACGGTCGCCGTCACCATGGACCTCGAACCCACCGAGGTCGCCATCGAGCGCATGCTCACCGAGAAGACCAACGACGAGGCCGAGGCGTCCCGCGCCGCCAAGATGAACCGCACCGTCGACCCGCGCGACGTCGCCGCGCACTCCCGGCTCGACCAGCGCGGCGAGGACCTCGCCAGCGGCGCCGCCGGCGTCAACCTCGTCGGCTACATCACCGTCAGCTCCCGCTCCCCCGACGCCCTCGCCCGCGACAAGCGGACGATAAGGGCCTCGGCCGGAAAGTCGTACCTCAAGCTGGAATGGTGCGACCGCGAGCACCACCGCGCCTTCGTGAACACCCTTCCCTTCGCCACCGGCATTCGGAGGTAGGACCTGATGCGGGACCCGCTGTCCGTCCTCACCGACGCCTTCACCTCCTTCCTCTTCGGAAAGGTCGAGACGACCAGGCTCCCGGTGCGCACGTCCACGGGCCAGGCCCAGGCGGTCTACCTCCCGACCGCCGCCCCCGGCCTCGGCGACTCCGGCGTCATCATCGGCCGCGAGGTGTACTCCGGAAAGGGCTACATCTACGACCCCTTCCAGCTCTACGGCCAGCAGCTCCCGGCCCCCCACTGGCTCGTCCTCGGCGAGTCCGGCAACGGCAAGTCGGCGCTGGAGAAGACGTACGTCCTGCGCCAGCTCCGCTTCCGCGACCGCCAGGTCGTCGTCCTGGACGCCCAGGGCGAGGACGGCGTCGGCGAGTGGAACCTCATCGCGCAGGAGCTGGGCATCACCCCCATCCGCCTGGACCCGATGGCGGCCCTGGACATGGGCATCCGCCTCAACCCGCTCGACCCCGCGATCACCACCACCGGCCAGCTCGCGCTGCTCCGGACGATCATCGAGGTCGCCATGGGCCACGGCCTGGACGAGCGCTCCGGCTTCGCCCTCAAGGTCGCCCACGCCTACGTCAACGAGACCATCGTCGACCGCCAGCCCGTCCTCACCGACATCGTCGAGCAGCTGCGCCACCCCGAACCCGAGTCGGCCGAGGCGATGAACGTCGCCATAGACGACGTGCGGGCCTGGGGCCTCGACGTCGCCCTGGTCCTGGACCGTCTCGTCGACGGTGACCTGCGCGGCATGTTCGACGGCCCGACGACGGTGGGCATCGACCTCGACGCCCCCCTCATCGTCTTCGACCTGTCCCACATCGACCGCAACTCCATCGCCATGCCCATCCTCATGGCGATCGTCGGCGTGTGGCTGGAGCACACCTGGATCCGCCCCGACCGGAAGAAGCGCATCTTCCTGGTCGAGGAGGCCTGGCACATCATCAACAGCCCCTTCGTCGCCCAGCTGTTCCAGCGCCTGCTGAAGTTCGGCCGACGCCTCGGCCTGTCCTTCGTGGCCGTCGTCCACCACCTGTCCGACGTCGTGGACGGCGCGGCCGCCAAGGAAGCGGCGGCGATCCTCAAGATGGCCTCCACCAGGACGATCTACGCCCAGAAAGCAGACGAGGCAAGGGCCACCGGCCGCGTCCTCGGCCTGCCCCGCTGGGCCGTGGAGATCATCCCGACCCTCACCCCCGGCATCGCCGTCTGGGACGTCAACGGCAACGTCCAGGTCGTCAAACACCTGGTCACCGAGACCGAACGCCCCCTGGTCTTCACCGACCGCGCGATGACCGAGGCCTCCGCCGACCTCACGGACGACGCCCTGCACGCCGCCGAACTCGAGGCGGAGGAACGGGCCGCGGCCTTCGTGGAGCACCACCTGGGCGACTCCGAATCGACGGTGGCGTAGGCGGCAGGGGAGGACACGTGAGACCGGACCACCGCCACACCCAGCGGGACGGCCAGGGAGGCATCCCCGACGGCCTGCTGGTCGGCATACTCGCGTTCCTCCTCGGCATGACCCTGCTGGTGTGGACGGCCACCGGCCTCGCCTCCTGGTTCGCCCACGGCTCCTGGGCGTCCGGCGTCACCTTCACCCGCACGCCCCTCGCGATGCGCGCCCTCATCGCCAAGCCCCACGACATCCCCGCCGCCTGGCCCGGTACACCCCCCGCCGAACTCTCCGGCTACGGCCTGTTCTGGGGCCTGTTCATCGGCCAGCTGATGGTCCTGGTCGTCCTGACGGTGTTCGTGATGGGCACCCTGGCCCGGTGGCGGGCGGTCCGGGCCAGACGCCGCGAGGAGAAGATCCTGGCGGCGGAGGAGCAGACGGAGTCCGGCACACCGGCCCTGGGAGCCACCGCGTACGAGGCACACGAACCCGTGCAGCACGAGGTCCCGACCACGGCGCAGCACCACGTCCCCCCATCGACGCAACACGAGGTCGTGACGGCACAACACGAGGTCCCGACACCTCGCCGCTCGCCCTCCGGCGCCGCGAGCCCCCTGGACTCCACGACGAGCACCCTGGACTCCACGGAGAGCCCGGCCGGCTCCCCACAGCCGGGGATCGTCCCCGCGACCACGGCATCCCTGTTCGGGCAGGATCGGGTGGGCAGGTGGGAAAGAATCCTCGTAGCCCCGAGGGAAACCCGCCAAACCACCGCCACCCAGGCCGTACGGGACGCGGAAGGCCCAGCCCTCATCGTCACGTCGAACCCCCTCCTCTGGCAGGACACCAAGGACGCCAGAGCCAAACTGGGCCCCACCCACCTCTACGACCCCACCCACCTCTGCGACACCCCGTCC
>NZ_JAKEIO010000013.1 GCF_021474405.1 [Streptosporangium] indianense | reverse complement strand
GCGCAGGGTGGGTCCGGCGGGGGTGGGGGCCTTGCCCTCCTCGGCGGGCAGGAAGCCGACCTGGCCGGCGACCTGGAGGATGTTGCCCTTCCTCACCCCGTGGGAGAACTTCGCCGGCGGGGTGGTGTGGGTCTTCGGGGTGAGTGCGATCTTGTCCGTCATACGGTGCCCTTCACTGGTGTCCTGCCGGAGTACTCGCCGCTGATGGCGTCCGCCGTACGGCGCACCAGCGGCAGGAGGGTGAGGAGTTCGTCGGCGGTGACGACGACGTTCGGCGCGGAGACCGACATCGCGGCGACGACCCGGCCGTCGGCGCCGCGGATGGGCGCCGCGACGCAGTTGATGGACTCCTCGTGGCCGCCGAGGTCGGTGGCCCAGCCCTGTTCGCGCACCTTCTCCAGCTCGCGCAGGAACGCGGTGGCGTTGGGGGTCGAACGGGGCGTGTAACTGGGGTAGTCGAGCTTCTCCGCGACCGCCCGCCGCTCGTGCTCGGGAAGGTCGGCCAGCAGCAGCTTGGCGACCGCGGCGACGGTGAGGGCGACGGGCTTGCCGATGCGGGAGTACATGCGCACCGGGTAGCGGCTCTCGACCTTGTCGATGTAGAGGACCTCGTTCTCCTCGTACACGGCGAGGTGCACGGTGTGTCCGCAGCTCTCGTTGAGGCGGATCAGGTGGGGGTGGGCGATCTCGCGGACGTCGAGGTTCTCCATCGCCTCCTGGGCGAGGGCGAAGAGCCGGGCGCCGAGGCGGTAGCGCTGGTCGGACTGGCGGTAGACGAGCCCGTGCTCGTGGAGGGTGCGCAGCAGGCGCAGGGCTGTGGACTTGTGCACGCCGAGGCGGTCGGCGACCTGCCCCAGGTCGGCGGGGCCCTCGGCGAGCAGCGGCAGGATGCTCAGCGCGCGGTCGACGGTCTGGCTCATGGCGTTCGTACCTCCTCGTCGGCCCGCTGTGTCTCCTCGGTCCAGCCCGGGCCGAGTCGCAGTCTCCCCCATGCCGCGTCGTCCAGGGCGGCGAGCCGGTCGGCGTGCTCCCGTGCGGGTGGTGTGGCGAGGTCACCGGGCACGGTGAGCGCCGCGGCGGCCATCAGGTGCCCGTGCCGCAGCCGGTCCCGCACGGGCAGCCCGCGCAGGGTGGCGGAGAGGAACCCGGCGGCGAAGGCGTCTCCGGCGCCGACGGCGGCGACGACGTCGACCCGGGGTGCGGGGACGAAGGTGACCTCGCTGGCGTGGAAGACGGTGGCTCCGGCGGCGCCCTGTTTGACGACCAGCACCTCGGGTTCGGGCAGGGCGGCGCGGACGGCTTCGGCGCTGTGCAGCCCCCAGGCCTCGTCCTGTCCGACGAACACGAGGTCCGCGCCCCGGGCGAGGTCGCGCAGGACCGTCGGGGCGTCGGTGTCGCGCCACAGTCCGGGGCGGTGGTTGACGTCGAAGGAGACGAGGGGGCGGCCGGGGCGGCGGGTGGTCAGCTCGCACATCAGGTCGAGGCAGGTTCCGGACAGCGCCGCGGTGATGCCGGACAGGTGCAGCACGCGCCCGGCGCGCACGGCCGCCGGGTCGGGGTCCGTGGCGCTCATCGCGGAGGCCGCGGAACCGGCCCGGTAGTAGGCCACTTCGTGGGCGTCGCCGGCCCGGTCCCCGGCGGTGCGGAAGTAGATGCCGGTGGGGCGGCCGGGGTCGCGCCGGACGTGGGCCACGTCGACCCCGTAGGCGCCGATCGTCTCGACCAGGTGATCGCCGAAGGCGTCGTCCCCCACCCTGCTGATCCACCGCGCGGAGTGCCCGGCGGCGGCCAGCACGCACGCCACGTTCGACTCCGCCCCGCCGATCCCCCGCTCGAAGGACGGCACGTCGGCGAGGCGTCCCGGCCGGGAGGGCAGGAACGTGACCATGGACTCGCCGAGCGCGACGACGTCCACGACGTCGGGGGCGTCACACGGTCCGGTGGGGGTCACGATGCTCGTAGCTCCTCTGCGAGGTCGGTGGGCGGCGGTTCCATTGACCGGGGGTGGCCGAGATGTTAGACAGCGTTCAGCGACATACGCAATGAAGGTTGCAGACACTGCAACGCCGCAGATCAGGGAGGCTTCATGACGGCCGACACCGCTCAGTCCCTCGCCCGGCTCGCCGCCGAGCGCGTCGACCACCGCTTCAAGGGCCTCCCGCCGGACGCCGACGGACTGACCGTCGCCGAGCTGGCCGGTCAGCGCCGCAACCTGTTCACCGGCGGCTTCGCCACGCCCGTGCTCGCACTGTCCGCCGAGCGCCTGGAGCACAACCTGAAGCTCATGGAGACCTACGCGGCACGCCACGGCCTGGCCTTCGCGCCGCACGGCAAGACCTCCATGGCGCCGCAGCTGTTCCAGCGGCAGATCGAGTACGGGGCGTGGGGCATCACCCTGGCCGTGCCGCACCAGGTGCGGGTGGCGCGGGCGTTCGGGACCCGGCGGGTGTTCCTCGCGAACGAGCTGGTCGACGCGGCGGCCCTGCGGTGGATCGCGGCCGAGCTGGACGCCGACCCGGACTTCGCACTGGTCTGTTACGTCGACTCGGTGCGCGGCGTCGAGCTGATGGACGCCGCGCTGCGGGACGCGGGCGCCACCCGCCCGGTGGACGTCGTCGTCGAGCTCGCCGCCGGTGAGGGCGCCCGCACCGGTGTCCGTACGGAGACCGAGTGCGCGGCGGTCGCGGACGCGGTGGCGGGCACGCGGACGCTGCGGCTGGTCGGCGTCGCGGGCTACGAGGGCGAGGTGCCGAAGGCCGACACCGAGCGGGTGACGGCCTGGCTGCGGCGGCTGGTCGCGCTCGCCGCCGACTTCGACAAGGCGGGCCGTTTCGCGGGCCTGGACGAGATCGTGGTCAGCGCGGGCGGCAGCGCCTGGTTCGACGCGGTCGCGGAGGTCTTCGCGGAGATCCCCGAACTGTCCCTGCCGGTGCTGAAGTTGCTGCGCTCGGGCGCCTACGTCTCGCACGACGACGGCCACTACCGCAAGCTGACGCCGTTCAACCGGGTCCCCGAGGAGGGCGCCCTGGAGCCGGCGTTCCGGCTGTGGACGCAGGTGGTGTCGCGGCCGTCGGCCGAGCAGGCCTTCGTCAACGCGGGCAAGCGGGACGCGGCCTACGACCTCGATCTGCCCTTCGCCCAGGTGATCCGCCGGGACGGCGCCGAGCGCCCGGCCACGGGCGTGTCGGTGACGGCCCTGTCCGACCAGCACGCCTGGCTCGCCACCACGCCGGAGGCGGACCTGGAGGTCGGCGACTGGGTGGGGCTCGGGCTGTCCCACCCGTGCACCTCGTTCGACAAGTGGCAGCTGATCCCCGTCGCGGAGGCGGACGGCACGGTCGTCGACTACGTCCGCACGTTCTTCTAGGAGGCCGGGCGGTGGAGGAGCTCGTCATCCGGGACGCCGACGTCGTCGACGGCTCCGGCGCGGACGCCTACCGGGCCGACGTCGTGGTCGACGGCGGCCGGATCGTCGGCATCGTCAAGGAGGCCGCGGCGGCCGGCTGCCAGCGGCCGAAGGCCCGCCGGGAGCTGGACGCCGAGGGCCTGGTGCTCTCCCCCGGCTTCGTCGACATGCACGCCCACAGCGACCTGGCGCTGCTGCGCGACCCCGACCACAGCGCCAAGGCCGCGCAGGGCGTCACCCTGGAGGTCATCGGCCAGGACGGGCTGTCGTACGCGCCGGTCGACGACCGCACGCTCGGCGAGGTGCGGCGGGCGATCGCCGGGTGGAACGGCCCCGGTGACGACATCGACTTCGACTGGCGCACGGTCGGTGAGTACCTGGACCGGCTGGACCGCGGGATCGCCGTGAACGCGGCCTACCTGATCCCGCAGGGCACGGTCCGGGCACTCGCCGTCGGCTGGGAGGACCGCGGGGCGAGCCCGGACGAGCTGGACCGGATGCGCCGGCTGGTCGCCGAGGGCATGGAGCAGGGCGCCGTCGGCATGTCCTCGGGGCTGACGTACACGCCGGGCATGTACGCGCCCGACGCCGAACTGACCGAGCTGTGCCGGGTGGTGGCGTCGTACGGCGGCTACTACTGCCCGCACCACCGCTCCTACGGGGCCGGGGCCCTCCAGGCGTACGAGGAGATGGTCGCGCTGACCCGGGAGGCGGGCTGCTCCCTCCATCTCGCCCACGCCACCATGAACTTCGGCGTGAACAAGGGCCGGGCCCCGGAGCTGCTGGCCCTGCTGGACGAGGCGCTCGCGGCCGGGTCCGACATCAGCCTCGACACCTATCCGTACACCCCGGGCTGTACGACGCTGGCGGCCGTGCTGCCGAGCTGGGCGAGCGAAGGCGGTCCCGAGGCGACGCTGAAGCGGCTGGCGGACGAGGAGACGGCGGAGCGCATCCGCCACCACCTGGAGGTCACCGGCTCGGACGGCTGCCACGGCGTGCCCGTCGAGTGGGACACCATCGAGATCTCCGGCGTGAACGACCCGGCCCTGGCCGATGCCGTCGGCCGGACGGTCGCGGAGTCCGCGGCGCTGCGGGGCGAGGAGCCCTGGGTGACCGCGCGCGGGCTGCTGCTGGCCGACCGGCTGGCCCCGACGATCCTCCAGCACGTCGGGCACGAGGAGAACGTCCGGGCGATCATGCGCCACCGGGTGCACACCGGCGGCTCGGACGGCATCCTCCAGGGCGCGAAGCCGCACCCGCGCGCCTACGGCACGTTCCCGCACTATCTCGGGCACTACGTCAGGGAGTTGGGGGTGCTGTCGCTGGAGGAGTGCGTCGCGCACCTCACGTCCCGCCCGGCGGCGCGGCTCCGGCTGCCCGACCGGGGCCTGGTCCGTGAGGGGTACAAGGCCGACCTGGTGCTGTTCGACCCGGCGACGGTCGCGGCGGGCTCCACGTTCGCGGAGCCGCGCACGCTCCCGACGGGCATCCCGTACGTCCTGGTCGACGGCCGGTTCGTGATCGAGGACGGCCGGCGCACGGACGTACTGGCAGGCCGGGCGATCCGCAGGACACCTCCCGCATGACCGCCCGGCCGGCCTGCCCTACGGCTTGGGCAGGGTGCAGCCGCTCGCGCTCAGGTCGAGCTTGTTGTCGATCCCGAAGCAGGCCGGGATCCCGTAGGTCTCCTGGGCGTAGTTGATGCCCTTGCGGACGGTCACGGTGCCGTTCGCGTCGACCTCGCACGGGTTGTTCACCGTGCAGCGCTCACCGTCCTCGTTGCCGGTGTTGTTGATGGCGACGACCTTGTTGGTGGCCTGGTCGACGACGGGCGAGCCGGACGTGCCGCCGATGGTGTTGCAGGCGGAGGTGTAGCGGACCGAGTCCTTCCAGGTCCAGTCGCCCTCCTTCAGGCGGTACGCGAACCCGTCGATGGAACAGCTGTAGATCCGCTTCCAGTAGCCGGAGGGGATGCTGATGGCGGTGCCGGCCACCGGGTGACTGTCGTTCAGCGTCAGCGCGTTGATGTTGTACGAGCTCTTGATCTGCGCGTACGTGGTGGTGAGCTGGTACAGCGCGACGTCCGTGTCGGTCATCGTGCCGTAGGCCAGCTTGGCGGCGCGCAGGGTGGCGACGCGCGTGCCGGAGGCGTTGAGGAGGCCGAAGGTGCGGCTGGACGCCTTGTCGACGAGGACCTGGCCGGGGCCGGGGAAGCCGGACTCCAGGCAGTGTCCGTTGGTCATCACGAGCGCCGGGTCGTCGGCCTCGGAGTCCGGCATGCGGACGACGGAGCCGGAGCAGTTGCTGAGCGCGACGGTGCCGGCGAAGTTCACGGCCTTGGCCTGGGGGCCGCGGAGCCCGGACAGCGTCTGCTCCACGGAACCGACCACGCCCGACACGGCGGACGTGACCTGGCCCGTGTCCGCGACCTTGCCGACGCCCGTGGGGGCGGCCTCGGCAGCGGTCGCGGGAGCCGCGCCGGCCCCGGCTATCGCCAGGGCGCAGATCGCGGCGGCGAGAGGTTTTCTCATGGGGGGTCCCCTCTTGCGACGGAGGCGGCCGGAAATCCTCCGGCCGCCTGCACGATTGTCATGCACATTGTGATCGTCGCAAGGGGGTGACACAAGAACCTGTTCCACAACCGGAACTTCGGGGTCCGGAACGACCCTACTCAACCGCCCTTACCGGTCGCTCACTTGGGGCCCTTGGTGCCGCCGGGACCGTGCCCGGGCTTCCCGTCCCACCTGCCGGGGTCCGAGGTCGTGGCGGTGGCGGTGGGGCCGGAGTCGGCGGGGGCGGTGGTCGTCGGGTCGTCGACCGGGGGACGTGTGCCGTCCGTGGCGGACGGCGACGCGGACGGGGCCCGGCTCTCCGCGGAGGCCTGACTCGGGGACGCGGCGCCGGACGGGCCGTCAGAGGTCCCCGGGTGGCCCGCGAGTGGGGCGTCGGGGCTCGCCGCCGGACCGCTGTCCGCGGTCGATGCCGTCGGGGAGTCCCCCGTGGCCGGATCCGTACGGCCGCTCTCGCCGCCCCGCGTACCGCCGGAGGGCCCGCCGGAGAAGGAGAACCCGGCGATGAGCACCGCCGCGGACACGGCACCCACGGCACCGGCGGCCACCGCCAGGCGGCGCGACCGCGACACGGGGGGCTTGCGCCGGGCCCGGCGCCCGCCCCCGGCCCGGCCACCCGGCGCAGACACCGGCCCCGGCCCCAACTCCGGCACCAACCCCGGCACCACCGGCATCTCACGGGTCTCCCCCAGGCCGCCCGGGCGACCGGGATGCGAGGGGCTGCCGGTGCTTTCGGTGTCCGAGGTGCCGCCGGGGCTTTCGGTGCCCCTGGTGGCGCCGGGATGCCCCGGGCTGCTCTGGGCGGCGCGGTCGGCACCGCCTCCGGTGGACGCCGGGCCCGCCGGGTCGTAGGCGTCCTGCCATCCGTGCGCCGCCGCCGGGTCCGCGTAGGCGTCGTACACCGGAGGGGCGACCCCCTGCGGCAGGTACACGTTCGGCGGACCCTGGGGGTCGCCGCCCGTCGCTCCGTCGGCGTAATCGAATGGCTTGGACATGGCGGCGAATTCTAGAGACCCAAGGGGCTGGTGGGACAGCGCATGGCGATATCGCCCCGAATCGTCGCGTCTCACGTGGCGGAAAACACGACCCGGGAGGCATTACCGGGCCGTAAGCTCCCAGATATGCAGGTGATCCAGTCGACCAAGCTCGCCAACGTCTGTTACGAGATCCGGGGCCCGGTGCTCGAGGAGGCGATGCGACTGGAAGCTGCCGGTCATCGGATCCTCAAGCTGAACACCGGCAACCCGGCCGCGTTCGGCTTCGAGTGCCCGCCTGAGATCCTTGAGGACATCCTCCGGAACGTGTCGTCGGCGCACGGCTACGGAGACGCCAAAGGCCTGCTGGCCGCGCGCCGGGCGGTCGTCATGCACAACCAGACCCTCGGCATCGAGACCGACGTCGAGCACGTCTTCATCGGCAACGGCGTCTCCGAGCTGATCGTGATGGCGATGCAGGGCCTGCTGGACGACGGCGACGAGGTCCTCGTGCCCGCGCCCGACTACCCGCTGTGGACCGCCGCCGTCTCCCTGTCCGGCGGCACCGCCGTGCACTACCGCTGCGACGAGCAGGCCGACTGGATGCCGGACCTCGCCGACATCGAGCGCAAGGTCACCGACCGCACCAAGGCGCTCGTGATCATCAACCCCAACAACCCGACCGGGGCCGTCTACGACGAGGCGATGGTCAAGGGCCTGACCGACATCGCCCGCCGGCACAACCTGCTCGTCTGCTCCGACGAGATCTACGACAAGATCCTCTACGACGGCGCCACGCACACCCCGACCGCCTCCGTCGCCCCGGACCTGCTCACCCTGACCTTCAACGGCATGTCGAAGGCCTACCGGGTCGCCGGCTACCGGGTCGGCTGGATGTCGATCTCCGGGCCGCGCGCCCACGCCGACTCCTACATCGAGGGCCTGACGATACTGGCGAACATGCGCCTGTGCGCGAACATGCCGGGGCAGCACGGAGTCGTCGCGGCGCTCAGCGGGCGGCAGACGATCAACGACCTGGTGCTGCCGGGCGGGCGGCTGCGCGAGCAGCGGGACACGGCGTACGAGCTGCTGACCCAGATCCCCGGCGTGACCTGCGTGAAGCCGAAGGGTGCGCTGTATCTCTTCCCGCGTCTGGATCCGAAGGTCTTCAAGATCAAGGACGATCGCCGGATGGTCCTGGACCTGCTCCGGCGCGAGAAGATCATGGTCGTCCAGGGCACGGGCTTCAACTGGCCGGAGCCGGATCACTTCAGGGTGGTGACCCTGCCGACGGTCGGTGACCTCACCGACGCGATGGGGCGGATCGGCCACTTCCTGGACGGCTACAGCCAGCCCTGACCGCGCGGCGAACGCCCCGGACTGCCTGCTCACGCTTTGTGTGCAGGCAGTCCTGTTTTGTGAACGAATCAACTTTAGACGAAATCTAAGCTAGGATGGCTTCCTGTAAGAATTCAGGAGGCCCTCCCATGTACGAACCGATCCGCACCAAGTCGGTCCACAGCGCGGTGGACGGCCCCAACCCCGACTTCCCGCACCGTTCCCGTGAGGAGGAGCTGGACATCCAGCTCGCGGGCCACCTCGCCGCCCTGCTCGCCGTCACGGACGAGCTGCGCGCGGCACAGGCCTCGGCCGACCTGGACACGGCGGCGGAGCGGCTCGCGGAGCAGGTGGCCCGGCTGCGCGGGGGACGCACCCCGGTTCGTGCGCCGATGAGCGGCCGTCGCGAGGCCGGTGCCGCGGCCCTGCACCGGCGGGCGCACACCCTCGCGGGCCGCGCGCTGGTCGTCGCCGCCTCCCGCGCCGACACGGCGGCCGCGATCCTGGCCGCCGAGCGGATGGACGCCCACACGGCGGCTCTGGAGCCGCGCGAGCTCGCGTCCCGCTGAGCCCCCCGGGCTCCTCCGAGCCCCCGGGCTCCCCCATACGGCCCCGGTCCGCGCGCACCCGCAGCGACGCGCGGACCGGGCGCCACCAACCCCTTGTGAGGGCCATCGGGTACCCGTACCCGGTGGCCCTCACGCCTGTCGTGAAACGCGCCGCGATCACCCGGTCACCCCGGGCGTCGGCCGCCCACGGCTGTCGGCCGCCCGGCTGCCGCCTTCGGCCGTCGGCCCACCGCGGCCGCGTACGGCTGGGACTACGCGCGGCCGGGGACGGCAGGTCACGTCGGATCAACCGGAGCGCCGCGCGCCGCGGGCGGTGACGACGTGACGGAAGATCACGCGGCCGTCGGCCTCCGCGTCAGGCGTCGCCTCAGGCGTCGCCTCGGCCCGCACGAGGACGCCTGTCTCCGGGTCGAAGGTGAAACCGCACGTCAGGCTCTCATCAGGAGCCCAGGCGCTGAGCGGAAAGGTGCGCAGCGGCCGGACACCCGCCCGGACGGAGGTCACCGAGACGGCCGTGACGTGCGCCAGGTGGGACAGGATCCTAGCGGGCGCGAGCAGTTCGGCCGGCCGGGCCGCCAACGGGCTCGTCACATCCGGCGCGTAGTCCCACGGCGCCGTCGGCCGTCAGCCGGACGGGGGCGACCAGGGTCCTGGCCATCCGCGCCACCACCCGCCCCGCCGCGAGGCACGGCAGTTACCGCGAGACACCAGGGCGCACAAGACAGCTCGGACACACGTACGGATGTGGCTCATAACCGACCGCGGATCACATCTACGGGGAGACTCGTCGGATTTCGGTCAACGTGCTCACCGCAAGTGAGGACAGAACCGAGCATTCCGCCCCCATCGCGCGGCAGTTGCGGCGGTATGAGCCCGGCCGGACGAGAGAAGCGGCGGGACTCATTCCAGCCCGCATGCAACACGTGTTCGAGGGCACGCCGCGTCGATTTGTGCGCTTCCTATGAAAACTTGCGTGGCCCAGGTGACCACATGTGTCACCGGTTCTGACTGTCTGTCTGACTTCCGTGGGGGAAGCTGATGCATTCACGTGCGCAGAGCACGTCACTGTGGCGTGCCCGAAGAACACGCAGAACCGTTCTCCTGTCCGCGATCACGACCGCCGCTCTGGTGGTCTCGGCTGCACCGGGGCTGGCGGCGACGCCGAAGCCGGAGTTACCGGAGCCGGAGAGTCCGTGGACCCGGCCGACGAAGGTGGAGGCTCCCGCGACTCCGGCCGGATCGATCAAGGCACCGGAATCGCGGGCGGAGGCCGAGCCGTCGGCCGAGGTCGCCGCTTGGCGGGCGGCACAGCAGGCCCGTACGGGCGGCAAGGCCGGCGCCCGGCGTGCGGCGCCCGCTGCCGGGGCCATACCGTTCGTTCCCGAGGGCCAGGGCGAGGTGCCCTGGCACCGGATCATCGACACACGCTTGAACGACGCACTCGTGGCGCGGGTGAACGTCTCCGACGGCAACCTGATGCTCGCCGCGACGGACTTCGACATCGCCGGTGTGGGCCAGAAGCTGCGGCTGACCCGGACGTACAACTCCCTTGAGGCGCCGTGGGGGAAGGTGTCGCAGCGCTGGTGGCAGGCCTACGAGCGCTACCTCCAGGCCGGCGACGGTGAGGTGGTCGTCTTCGACGCCACCGGCGACGCCCTGCGGTTCAGGGAGACGTCCACCGGCGGCTACACGACGCCGACCGGCTACTCCAAGGACCTGAGGAAGAACGCGGACGGCACCTACACCCTGACCGACCGCAAGTCGGGCACGAAGGACACCTTCGACGAGCACGGCACGCTGACGAAGGTCACGGACAAGAACGACGGCACGATCACCGTCGACCAGCACGACGAGGGCGGCGAGCACAAGGGCTTCAAACTCACCGAGACCCGCTCGGGCCGCTGGATCGACCTGGTGAAGACGAACGCCAGTCAGTGGCAGGCCAAGGACCACACGGGCCGCACGGCCGTGTTCGACCTGGACCCGACGGGCAACCTGGCCAAGGTCACCGACACCGACGGCAAGACCACGGCTTACGCGTACGACTCCTCGCGCCGCCTGACCAAGGTGACCACCCCCGAAGGCACCGTCACCCTGTTCACCTACGACGACCACAACCGCGTCACGTCCATGCAGCGCGCCACCGAGTCCTCCGGCGGCGGCCACACGGGTCCGACCTGGCGCTACGACTACACGGCCGCCACCCCGGCCGACGCGGGAACCACGACGGTCACCGACCCCGACGGCGACGAGACGCGGTACGCCCACAACGCGGACGGCGAGGTCACCAAGGTCACCGACCCGCTGAGCCACTCCCGCCACGCCAAGTACACCAACCACCTGGTGCAGACCGCGATCGACGCGATGGGCACGGGCGCGGACGGCACCGGCGGCAACACCACCACCTACGGCTGGGACGGCCGCAACAACGCCGTCTCCCAGAAGCTCCCGCTCGGGGCGACGGCGTCCGTGACGGCGTATCAGACGGTCGCCGGGACCGATCTGCCCAACGACTTCACCACCGCGGACGGCCGCAAGGACACCTTCAAGTACGACACCAACGGCAACACCATGTCGGTGACCACCTCGGGCACCGCCGGCGGCACCCGCGAGTACACGTACAACAAGGACACCCCGACCTGCGGCGGCTTCGAGGGCCAGCGCTGCACCGCCAAGGACGGCAACGGCAAGGTCACCTCGTTCGCGTACGACACCAAGGGCAACCTCAAGACCGTGACCCCGCCGGCGCCGCTGGGCAAGACGGACTACACGTACGACACGCTCGGCCGGGTGGAGACCGTCACCGACGGACGCGGCATCAAGACCGTCTACGTCTACGACAACCGCGACCGCGTGACGAAGGTGTCCTCCACCAACGCCACGGTCACCTACTCCTACGACGGCGACGGCAACGTCAGGACCCGCACGGACGCCTCCGGCAGCACGGGCTGGACCTACGACAAACTCAACCGCGAAAGCGTCCGCACCCTGCAGAACGGCGTCCAGACGGCGCTGGCCTACACCCCTGGCGGCGAGGTCGACTACTCCGTCGACCCGACCGGCAAGACCGACTACACCTGGGACAAGGCCGGCCGCCTGGACTACCTGATCGCCCCGGACGGCAAGAAGACCGACTTCGACTACAACAACAACGACAAGCGCACCAAGACCGTCTACCCCGGTGGTACGACGCAGTCGGTGACGATCGACGACAACGGCCGCCCCGAGGCCGTCAGGACCACCTCGGGCACGACCACGCTGATCGACCTGACCTACGGCTACAAGAACTCCGCGGGCAAGGACACGACGAAGATCCGCACCCGCACCGACAACCTCACCAAGTACAAGACCACCTACGACTACGACTCCCAGGACCGCCTGCGTTACGCCCAGGAAGCCGACTCCGCGGGTGCCCGCAAGGCGTCGTGGCTCTACTGCTGGGACAAGGCCGGCAACCTCACCAGCCAGGACGGCAGCAAGAACGCCTGCCCCGGCGGCACCACCTACACCTACGACGACGCCTCCGAGCTGACCGGCAAGAACGGCTCCACCACCGGCTGGTCCTACGACAAGCTCGGCAACGAGACGGCGGGCGCGAGCACCACCGCCCGCACGAACGAAACCTGGACGGACCACAGCCAGCTCTCCGCCATCACCGCAGGCGGCAAGAGCTACGACCTGGTCCACGCGGGCACGGACAACTCCGAGCGCACCAAGCTTGGTTCGACCTGGTTCCACCACACGGCACTCGGCCTGTCGTCCACCACGACCAACGGCGTCGACACCGGATTCATCCGCGAACCGGCGGGCACCTTGAACTCCATGACGACTGGGGGGAAGTCCTACTACTACCTCACCGACGCCACGGGCAACGTCCTCGGCCTCGCCGACGACACCGGCAAGCGCACCCACACCTACGCCTACGGCCCCACCGGCCTGCCCCGCGGCACCACCACCGAGGCAGTCCCCCAGCCCCACCGCTACGCGGGCACGTACCTCGACCCCACGGGCCTGTACAAGATGGGCCACCGCTACTACGACCCCACCCTCGGCCGCTTCACCCAGCCGGACCCGTCCGGCCAGGAGATGAATCTCTACGTGTATGCCGGTGGCGACCCCATCAACAGAACCGACCCGAGCGGGTTGCTCAGCTTGGACGAGGTCGGCAAGTGGTACGGCCGCGTCAATGACGTCCAAGACGGAATGGAAATGATGCAAGCTATAGGAGACGGAGAGTACCGGAAGGCCTTCTCGAAGGGCATGGGAATCTTTGCCGGAGGTGCTGCAAGTGCCACCTGCGGAACCGGAGTCGCCATCGCAGCCCCGCAGACGGCCGGAGCATCTGCGGCTGCAGCGACTACATGTGTGGTCATAGGCGAAGCCGCTGGAGAGTGGGCCGAGGCAAAGACTTCGTGAATGTCAGTGCGGGGGGCGGAGCGCAGAGCCCCCCGCACCCGCCGTAAGGAGAGGGTGACTAGTGCTTGCTACGACGTTGGCTCGAGATGTGATTCCGGACGGATACGAGCCGCACGTGATCATCGTCTGCTTGATACTTCTGGGAGTGATCTTGTTCCTGGATCGTCGCCGGGCTAACAGGAGGAAGGGAAGGTGAGCGGACCTTGGACCACAGCCACCCGCCCCCTGGGGGTGATAGGGGCAACCTTTTCCTTGTTCTTGACTCTTCTGGCGACTGTGGGTGCCCTCCTCTACGGAGGGGTGGCGTTCATCGCCATCTCGATCACTGGAGCAGTAATGACTGCTTTCAACGTCTGGGTCCTCACAAGGCGTAAGCGCAAACTGGAGAGCTGACCTCCAGCGGGGTCGTATTGGAGAGGGCGCCGCGGCCCCATGAGGCAGGACCTAGGGGGAGCTGCAATGACGCGCAGCCGTGAGGAGTGACGTAGTGCTGGACAGCAAGGACCAGACCAGGCTGGTAGTCGGCCTCATTCTCCTGGTCCTTACAGAACCCTTCGTACCACCTCGGGTGGACTGGGGTACGGCTGGCATGCTCTGGCTCGTCATATGGGGAGCAGTGGTCGGGGTGCTCGCCTATCCCGCCGCAGCACTGTGGCATCGGCTCACCGCCAACCGGCGAGGACCGGCAAGCCAGGGCGAACGCTCAGAAGGGTACGCCTTGAGGCACCGCTGCCCGGATGCGGCGCTCACCGTATCCGGGCAGCGCTGCTCCAGCGGGAGGAAGCCAAAGTGAACCTCGCGCCTTCCCGGCCTGCCGCGACCGTCGTAGCAGCCGTCTATGCAGGAACCGTAGGAGTCGGCTTTGTCGCCGCGAGAGCAATAGCGGGGGCGCTCTGGGCGGTGCTGGTGCGGGGCTAGGGGCAGTAGTTGCTGCTGGCGACACCCAGGACTCCGAGAACGCAGTTCTCGGTGCCGTGGTCGGCGGCGTCATCGGCGGAGCGAAGGTGTGACAGCGAGGGAAAGGAGATCCTTGTACCCCAAGCCAATAAATGGAGACCCTCACGGGCCAACGACAAGCCGCCGCTCGCCTGGAATCGGGGCCTGCTCTTCGCACTGAGCCTGCTCTTCGGCTACATCGGAAGTCCATGGCAAGGGGCGCTGGTGCTGGGTGGCATTGGCGCCGTTGTCGGAGTGGTGCAACCGCCCCTCAACCGAGCGGTACGGAGAGCGATGTACGGGGATGAGTGATCTCCGTGCTCCCGCACAAGTCCGCCAGTCTTTGCTCCAGGGAGTGAAGCACGCCCTGGCGTGAGTGGCACCCACTCCCGACTGGGTCCCCCCGCGTGCTGACGGCATCTCGCGCAGTCAGCACGCGGGGACCTTGCTGGGGACCGTCTCCGGCTCGGCGGCGGTCATCTGCCTGGCGGTGATGGCGGGAGCCTGAACGAGAGAGAAGCTGCCTTTATTCGTTTTCTGGCTGCGATCACAAGGGGTCCGAAGTGACACTGTTACCCGGTTTGACTGCCAGCGGCAAATACTCACCTGTCGAGAACGGGCAGGACGCACTGATATTCATCGCAGGCTTCACTGTCCTGATCATCGCGCTGTACGTACTCATGAAGATTCGACGCGGCAGGTGAGAAGTCGCCCTTCCCGCCACCGGCCGGGGGCTGCTCGCATTCCAGGCCCGCACGAAGGTAGGGGCTGGTGCTGCCGAAACTGTCAGCTGGGTATATCCAGTGCATATGACTGTTGGACCGAGAGTCCATTTCGGCCCATCAGTTGCCCGCAAATTCGGAAGGGGCTCTGAATGCGAGCGAGGAACGCGTCGATGAGCGATGCGATCAGGGGAGTGCGCATCTTTTCGGCGATTGCGGTCCTTAGCGGAATTGGTGCGTGCATTGCAGGAACCCTTACTGGTGACACCGTACCGGTTGTGCTCGGAGTGACCGCAGCAGCATGCGGAGTGATTCTGGCGGTATTCGCCTCCCTGGCCCATCGGAAGACCCGCGCCTGACACGATCCGTGACGGAAGGGGACGTTGCACCATGAGCGACAGGATCAGGATGAGCATCTTCCTGTCCGTGGTCGCGGTCGTGACCGTGCTCGCCCTGCTACAGGGCCTCGCGGCGGAGGGAACACAGAGGGTCCTCCTCCTCACCCTGACCGCTCTGGGCGTGGCGTCGCTCCTCATGTGGACGATCGGGGTCCGCAGCAAGGCCAGGAGAAACAGCTAATGCCCATCAGCCAGGCCAAGAAACTGACGTTTTTCGTGGTGATCGGCGCCGCATTCGGACTGTTCTGCATCATCCTGGGCGCTAGCGAACAGAACTCTGTGCTCATGGGTGCCGGAGCACTTGCCGCTCTCGGCGGGCTGGCGTTGGCCTTCATGGCCATGACCCGCCGGAGACCTAAGAGATGAAGCCACCGACTCCGCTCTCGCGGAGCCGATGGAGTCACGCAGCAGGTGCCGACTTGAGGGACGTGACGAAGGACGTCCAGGCCGGGGCCGTGATCGTGAGGACCGGGCCGTGAGGGACCTTGGAGTCACGGACGGGGACGACGGCGGTGTGGGCGTCGCACACTTCGAGGCAGTCGCCGCCACTTCCGTTGCTGTAGGTGCTCTTGCGCCAGACGGCTGCGCTCAAGTCAATTGCGTTGCTTGCCATCTCCGCCATCCTCAGCCGCTTGCTCGATCAGGGCGAGGGACGCCTCGCGAGGTAGCGCGGCGGCCCTGAGCAGATCGTACGACCTTCGGTAATCCTTAACGAGGCCCGGATCGTCGATGGTGTCCCCGCTGTGCAGCGCCTCCGTGTAGACCAGCGGCGGCGCATCGGGGAACGTCATGATCTTGGCCGTGCCGAGCATGAAAGGGTGCGCTCCGCAGTTCCCGGGAAGGATCTGGGGAACGATCCGATGCCGCCGCGCCAACCCGGCGATGTGCTGCCACTGTTCGGCTGCCTGGTCGGGCGCAACGATCGGCTGACGGAGCAGGCTCTCGGAGAGGATGGCCCAGTACACCGGCGTCTTGTGGTTCTTCTCGAAGAGGCGAGCTCGTGCCAGTCGGGCGGTGACCTTCTCCTCTACCTCTTCGTCCGGAGCGAGTGGGTGCGTTGCCCGCACCACCGCCCGCGCATACGCCTCCGTCTGCAACAACCCCGGCACCAGCGTCGGGCACCACTCCTCGATGGTCTCCGCGTGCTGCTCCGCCTCCAGCACCCGCTCGAAGTAGCTCGCGTGCCCCCGCCGTTTCGCCCGTCGCACGTCCTCGCAGCGCCGCCTGAAGAAGCCGTCCGTGCCGAGCACCCTGTCGACGTGCTCGGCGAGTTCCGCCGGCATCCGGCGCGTGCCCCGCTCGATCTCGCTGAGGTGGCTCGGGCCGTAGAAGCTGCCCTCGACGAGTTGCTGGAGGGTGAGGCCCGCCTCCTCCCGTTTCCAGCGCAACTCACTGCCGTAGAAGGTCGGGACGCCCGTCGAACCGTCGATGTCCTTGCGCTGACCCATCGTTCACCGTCTTAGGTGTGCCGTTACCGCCCGCTGCCGGATCCCGCAGCGCGAACGCGCAGTTCAGGAGCGGGATCCCGATGGGCTGTCACGCTACGGGCGTCGGCGTCAGAGTGTGAGGAGTTCGTCACACAGCGCACTGGAAGGTGTTAACCCCATGCACAGCCCCGACGAGGCCGACGCCTGCGTCCAGGAGTTGCGAGTCGCGCTCGCCGCACACGGCATCACCCTGCCGTCCCTCGGACTCGATCTACCGGCTCTCGCCTCCCGGCCCGCGCGGCCGCTGATCACGCTCGGCGCCTGCAATCTCCTCACCGCGCAGGCCCTGGCCGCAGCTCTCCGGCAGGGTGCCGCGTGATGCGGCCGGAGATGACGCTGGAGTTGCTCGCGGCCCCAGCCGGGGTGTCCGGCGTGCGGCGGGCGCTGCGCCCGTACGGGACCGACGTGCAGCTCTGCGCGAGCGAGCTCGTCACGAACGTGATCCGGCACGTCGGGGAGACCGTCCCCGTCACGGTGCGGGTGTGGCGCGAGGAAGGCGGGCGGATCCGGTTGGGGGTCAGCGATCCCGACCCCCGGGCGTTGCCTGTCCTATTCGCGGGCGCCGGCACCGAAGCCGAGTCGGGCCGCGGACTGGCATTGCTGGACGCGCTGGCCGTGCGGTGGGGTGTGGAGCGGGAGGGGGGTCGCAAGACGGTGTGGTGCGAGCTGTTCACCGGAGCCGACGCCGGCAGTGATACCGGCACCCCGAAAACGCCCGAGCGCCCCGGTCGACGTAAGCCGTCGGCCGGGGCGCTCGGTCCTTCATCGGCACGTTCGTGAGCCCGCCTGGGGGCCGCGCCGAAGCGGGCGGGAGGGGGCCGGTCGTCGCTGGTTTCCGTCGGGGCGGACGGAGGACGCGGTGGCCGGCCCCGGACCCCGCACGCCGTTGTACGGGTCCCGCCGGTCTGTTCCGCGGCCGGCCTTGACGATGTTGCTGGTCAGGGCACTGTCGGTTCGGGCCGGCCGCGGAGTCGGGGTGGGGGTTCAGCCCAGGCGCTGCACCAGCGCGCGGTACTGGTCCCACAGCTCCTTCGGCGTGTGGTCGCCGAAGGTGTTGAGGTGCTCGGGGACCAGGGCGGCCTCCTCGCGCCAGACCTCCTTGTCCACCGTGAGCAGGAACTCCAGGTCGGACTCGGCCAACTCCAGGCCGTCGGTGTCGAGGGCCTCCTTGGTCGGCAGGATGCCGATCGGCGTCTCGACGCCCTCGGCCGTGCCGTCCAGGCGTTCCACGATCCACTTCAGGACGCGGCTGTTCTCACCGAAGCCGGGCCAGACGAACTTGCCCTCGTCGTTCTTGCGGAACCAGTTGACGTAGTAGATCTTCGGCAGCTTGGACTGGTCCTTGTCCTTGGCCACGTCGACCCAGTGGGCCATGTAGTCGCCCATGTTGTAGCCGCAGAACGGCAGCATCGCGAACGGGTCGCGGCGCAGCTCGCCGACCTTGCCCTCGGCGGCGGCGGTCTTCTCGGAGGCCACGTTGGCGCCGAGGAAGACGCCGTGGTTCCAGTCGAAGGACTCCGTCACCAGCGGCACGGCGGTGGCGCGGCGTCCGCCGAAGAGGATCGCCGAGATCGGCACGCCCTTGGGGTCCTCCCACTCCGGCGCGATGATCGGGCACTGCGAGGCCGGGACGGTGAAGCGGGCGTTGGGGTGCGCGGCCGGGACGCCGGACTCGGGCGTCCAGTCGTTGCCCTTCCAGTCCGTCAGGTGGGCCGGGGTCTCCTCCGTCATGCCCTCCCACCAGATGTCGTTGTCGTCGGTGAGGGCGACGTTGGTGAAGACGGAGTTGCCCCAGAGCGTCTTCATCGCGTTGGCGTTGGTGTGCTCGCCGGTGCCGGGGGCGACGCCGAAGAAGCCGGCCTCGGGGTTGATGGCGTAGAGGCGGCCGTCCTCGCCGAAGCGCATCCAGGCGATGTCGTCGCCGATGGTCTCGACCGTCCAGCCGGGGACGGTCGGCTCCAGCATGGCGAGGTTGGTCTTGCCGCAGGCGCTCGGGAAGGCCGCGGCGACGTACTTGGCCTCGCCGCGCGGCGGGGTCAGCTTCAGGACGAGCATGTGCTCGGCCAGCCAGCCCTCGTCACGGGCCATGACGGAGGCGATGCGCAGGGCGTAGCACTTCTTGCCGAGCAGGGCGTTGCCGCCGTAGCCGGAGCCGTAGGACCAGATCTCGCGGTCCTCGGGGAAGTGCGAGATGTACTTGGTCTGGTTGCAGGGCCAGGGGACGTCCGCCTGGCCGGGCTCCAGGGGTGCGCCCAGGGTGTGCACGGCCTTGACGAAGAAGCCGTCGGAGCCGAGCTCGTCCAGGACGGCCTGGCCCATGCGGGTCATGGTGCGCATCGAGACGGCGACGTAGGCCGAGTCCGTGATCTCCACGCCGAGTGCGGACAGCGGCGAGCCGAGCGGGCCCATGCAGAAGGGCACGACGTACATGGTGCGGCCGCGCATCGAGCCGCGGAACAGGCCGCCCTGGCCCCCGGAGCCCTGGAAGATCTCCCGCATCTCGGCGGGGGCCTTCCAGTGGTTGGTCGGGCCCGCGTCCTCCTCCTTCTCGGAGCAGATGAACGTCCGGTCCTCGACGCGCGCGACGTCGGTGGGGTCGGAGGCGGCGTAGTAGGAGTGGGGGCGCTTGATCGGGTCGAGTTTGCGGAAGGTGCCCTTCTCCACGAGCTCCTCGCACAGTCGCTCGTACTCGGCCTCGGATCCGTCACACCAGACCACGTTGTCCGGCTGCGTCAGCTCGGCGATCTCGTTGACCCACGAGATCAGCCCCTGATGGGTGGTGGGGACGGGGGGAGCCGCGATGTCGCGCGCCACGATTGCTCCTAAATGAGGGATTTTTTGTGATGTGGAGGCCCCGTGGGGGCTGCGACCCGGATGCTTCTGGGTGGATCTTGGCGCTCATCCGGTGCCGACCGCACTCATTTGATCATCCGACGTACGCGCCCATCTGTCCAGAGGAGCGCACAGGTGAGCAACGTGAGGCTCGCCACGGTTTCCCGCGGCCGCTTTACGAACACGTTGCGTTCACCTGGGCGCCCGTTTGCGTGACCGCCGCGGGACCGCGGTGAGAGGATGGCCACTCTTCGCCTGCCAACTCGGCGGCACTGATACGTGACTTACGGTTCCGTAGCTACCATTCGCTCATGACTGCGTTCGTCCCCGACGCGCCCACGGACTCGGCGGCCGACGGCCACGGTCCGAAGGCGCTCTCCCTGCCGCACCCGGTGAAGCCGAAGCTGCGCGGCTGGCTGCACCTGGGCATGTTCCCCGCCGTGCTGATCGCGGGCCTGGTGCTGACCGCCCTCGCCGACTCCTCCAGAGGGCGCTTGGCCTGCGGAATCTACGTGCTGACGGCGTGCCTGCTGTTCGGCGTGAGCGCGCTGTACCACCGGGGTAACTGGAGTCCGCGCATGGACGGTGTCCTGCGCCGGCTGGACCACGCCAACATCTTCCTGATCATCGCGGGCACCTACACGCCGCTGACCATGCTGCTCCTGCCGGGCGCCAAGGGTCAGTGGCTGCTGTGGGGCATCTGGGCCGCCGCCGCGGCCGGCATCGTCTTCCGCGTCTTCTGGGTCGGCGCCCCGCGCTGGCTGTACACGCCCTGTTACATCGCGATGGGCTGGGCGGCCGTCTTCTACCTTCCCGACTTCATGCGGACCGGCGGGATCGCCGTCCTCGTCCTGGTCATCGTCGGCGGCCTGCTCTACAGCGTGGGCGGCGTGGTCTACGGGATCAAGCGGCCGAACCCGTCCCCGCGCTGGTTCGGCTTCCACGAGGTGTTCCACTTGCTCACGCTCGCGGCCTTCATCGCGCACTACGTGGGGATCTCACTGGTGGCGTACCAGCACGGGTAGAGCCCTCTCCCCCGTCGGGCCACGGCTTCCGGCCGTGGCCCTTCGCATGCCCGGCCCCCTGGGGATGGCCGACAATGGCCTCCATGACGGCTCCGAGCACCACCCCCGCGGACCGGCCCCGGCCGGGGCTCCGGGAGCGGAAGAAGATCAAGACGCGCGGGGCGATCCGCGCCGCGGCCTACGCGCTCATCGCGGAGCAGGGCTACGACGCCACGACGATCGAGCAGATCGCCGACCGCGCCGAGGTCTCGCCGTCGACCGTCTTCCGCTACTTCCCGGCCAAGGAGGACATCGTCGTCATCGACGAGTGGGACCCGGCGATGGCGGCGGAGCTGCGGGCCCGGCCGGCGGACGAGCCGTGGGCCGACAGCCTCCGGCACGTGCTGCGTGCGGCCCTCGACCGGAGCCTCGCCGAGGAGCCCGAGGTGACCCGTCTGCGGGCCCGGCTCGGGGCCGAGGTGCCCGCGGTGCGGGCCCGCATGCTGCGCAGCACCGCCGTCACCGGCCGGCTGCTCCGGGAGGCCCTGGCGGAGCGCTCCGGGCTCGATCCGGACGGTCTGGAGCTGCGGGTCTTCGCCACCGCCGTGCTGAGCGGGCTGACGGAGGTCTCCCCCTACTGGGCCGAGACCGGCCACCGCCACGACGTCCGGGATCTCGTCGACCGCGCCCTGGTCGTCCTGGGACACGGCCTGCCGACCGGAAATCCCTGAGGCCGGCGCCCTTGCGCCATGGCATCCTGACCGGGTGAACGGTCCCGAGATTCAGGTCGAGTTCGCCCCCGAGCTGCACATCTTCGTGCCCCGGGCCCGGCAGACGGGCGCCGTGCGGGCCGCCACCGACGGCGTCTCCAGCCTGGGGCACGTCGTCGAGTCCCTCGGAGTGCCGCTGACCGAGGTCGGCGCGCTGGTCGTGGACGGCCGTGAGGTGCCGTTCGCGCACGTCCCGGCGGCCGGCGAGTCGGTGACGGTCCGGGTCGTCGCCCGCCCCCAGCAGGTCCCGGGCGCTCCCCTGCGCTTCCTCCTGGACGTGCACCTCGGCACCCTGGCCCGGCGGCTGCGCCTGCTGGGCGTGGACACGGCGTACGAGTCGACCGACATCGGCGACCCGGCGCTGGCGGCGCGTTCGGCGGCCGAGCAGCGGGTGATGCTGAGCCGTGACCGGGGGCTGCTGCGGCGCCGGGAGCTGTGGGCGGGGGCGTTCGTGTACAGCACGCGGCCCGAGGAGCAGCTGCGGGACGTGCTGGACCGGTTCCGGCCCGAATTGCTGCCCTGGACGCGGTGCACGGCCTGTAACGGGGTGCTGCGTGGGGCGACCAAGGATGAGGTCGCCGATCAGCTGAAGCACGGGACGCATGCGACGTACGACGTGTTCGCGCGGTGCACTGCGTGCGGCCGGGCGTATTGGCGGGGGGCGCATCACGAGCAGCTGGAGGCGATCGTCGAGCAGGCGGTCGCTTTCACAAGGAGCGCGGTTGAGGGTTGAGCGCCGTTGAGGGTTGAGCGCCGTGGGGAACCGCGCGGCCGTTGTGGCTGGTCGCGCAGTTCCCCGCGCCCCTTGAGGGCGCGCCCGTGAAGGGCGTTCCTAACGCCTCGCCACGTCTCCCTTGCCGCAGGCGATTCCGTCCCTGTTCCTGTCCAGGCCCAGGGGATCGTCCTTGCCGTTGATCTTCAGGCGGCCGTAGTCGTTGGTCTTGAGCCACTCGCAGCGTGCCGCCGTCGTCTTCTTCACCTCCGCCGGGAAGTCCGTCGGGACGCAGACGTTGATCGAGCCGTAGTGGCGGTCGCAGCCGGAGATCGTGGGGCTGACCTTCTGCGACGTCCGCTTCTTGCCGGGCTCGACCACCTTGCCCGTGGGCTCGTCCGCGAAGTCGTGGACGTGAGCGGAGGCGTCGGTCGCCTTGAGTGCCTGCGGGCCCTGGAGGTGAACCCACTTGGCCACCGAGGGCACGCCGTTCGCGTCGACCGCGAAGAGCATGTACCAGCCGGGCGGGGCCAGGTTGGGGTTGCTCGTCACGTTGAGGTCGACGTTGTTGCCGTCGACGGACAGCGGCAGGTCCACGAACCGCTGGTTCGGGTCGGAGGAGTGTGTGACGGCGGCCGGGCGGATCAGCTCGGCCTTGGCGATGGGCCGGTCGACGGTGATCCGCTGGGTGTCGCCGTAGTTCCACTCGGTGTCGATGACGGAGGTGATCGCGGGACGCGGGCCCTTGAACAGGTAGGGCGGGCTGTAGACCGACACGTCGTGGTTCCAGGTGCCGTTGCCCGGGTTGTCGCCGGTCGTCATCACCCGGCCGTCGGGGAGCAGGAACGCCGACGAGTGGTAGCCGCGCGCCTCGGGGTCGACGGCCACCGGGTCGAAGGTCTCCGACTCGGGGTCGAAGATCGACGTCTCGTAGACCGGGTCGGCGCGGTTGTGCAGCGCGCCGCCCGTCTCCAGCACCTTGCCGTCGGGCATGAGCACGGCGGAGACGTACATCTTGCCCTGGTTGCCGGTCTGCGGGACCGGGCCGTTGCCCAGGTCGACCGTGCCCTGCGGGATCGGCGGCCCGGCCACGTACGCGGGGTTCGGCTGCTTGAGGTCGATGATGTCGGTCAGGCGGTTCGCCTCCGGGTTGGAGTCGATGTTGCCGCCGCCGAGGGTGAGGACCTTCTGGTCCTGCGCGGGGGGCAGCAGCACGCTCGCCGACTGGTCGCGCTCGTCCTTGTTGCGCAGGCCCGGGACCTGGGTGGTGGTGTTGGCACCGTAGTCGTAGATCGCCGAGCCCGTGCCCGGGATGTTGTTGCCGAAGACGTGGCTGCCCGAGTAGAAGAGGCGGCCGTCCTGCATCAGGATCATCGACGGGTACAGGCCCCAGTAGGACCAGGTCTGGTTGACCTTCCACAGCGGCTGCCACTGCTGCTCGGCCTCGGAGAACAGCTCGGCGGTGACCGAGCCGGTGGAGTCCTCGCGCAGGCCGCCGAAGGAGATGACGTCGCCGTTGCCGAGGATCGTCGCCGACGGGTACCAGTGGCCGTCGTTCATGTCGTTGGTCTTGGCGTAGGTCTCGGTCTCCGGGTCGAAGACGTACGAGTCCTTGAAGCCCTCGTAGCCGTGCCCGCCCGGCACCGGGTACGCCTTGTTGCCGCTCATCACCAGCACGCGCCCGTCCTGGAGCTGCACGTGGCCGGCGCAGAACATGTCCTTCGGGGTGGGGATGACCTTGTAGGTGCCCTTCTGCGGGTCGTACACCGCCGAGGTGAAGGTGCCGGCCTCGAACATCGACTCGTCGTTGCCGGAGCCCGCGATCAGCAGCACCTTGCCGTTGTGCAGGACGACCGAGTGCATGGAGCGGACCGGGTTCTGCGTGGGCAGCACGGCCCACGTGCCGTTGGCGCACTGCTCGGCGGTGCCGGTGCACCGCGGCGGCAGGACCGGGTCGGGCACCTGGTCCATCGTGTAGTCGTCGGTGGTGGCGGAACCGGTGCCGTAGACGGAGACGCCCCAGGTGATGCGGTCGGTGCCGGCCGGGACCTCGGGCGTGCGGACGGTGGCCTCGGTCCAGTTCCCGGCCATGTCCAGCGTCTTGAGATCGGTCCAGTACTGCCAGCCGGCCGTCGTGTCGTGCCGGAACAGGGTGATCGCCGCGTCCGGGGTCGTCGTCTTGTACCAGAGGCCGAGGTCGTACTGCTTGCCCGGCGTCACCACCGGCGCGCAGGCGGCGGACTCGGTGATCAGCGCCTTGCGGTCGCCGTCCACCCGGCGGGTCAGCTCGACCTTCATCGCCTTGGAGCCGGAGTGCGCGTCGGCCGTGGTGGTGAAGGTGAAGTCGTTGTCGCCCCAGCCGGACTTCTCCCAGCAGTACGGCATGCCGTCGCCGCCCGCCGTCTCGAAGCCGGGGTTCTTGATGAGGTTGGCGGCGGAGGCGGACTGCGGTGCGGTCAGGAGCAGCCCCGAGGTGAGGGCTGCCACGGACAGGAGTGCGGTCGTTCTGCGACGAGGTTTCACACGGCTCTCCTTGCTGTACGGCCGTCGCGCGCGGGCTTCTCCCGGCCCCGGCGCGGCAGGTAGACCAGCGCTTCGGTCCCCGCGAAGCGCAGGACGAACGTCGTCACCAGCGCGAGCGCGGTGGCCGACAGCACGCCCAGGTGGAACTGGTGCACGAACAGGGCGATCAGCGGGATGCGCAGCACCAGATCGGCGTTGGCGAGCAGCGCGAACCGCCCGGCCCGGTCCCACCAGCGCCGGTGGCGGCGCCGCTCGCGGAACAGCAGGTGCTCGATGAGCAGGAAGTTCCAGGCGACGCCGAGCTGGTTGGCGAGGATCTCCGCCGGGACGTAGTGCATGCCGAGCGCGGTGAGCGCCCACAGGCCGACCAGGTTGGGCAGGAAGCCGGTCAGCCCGATCAGGCCGAACCCGATCATGCGCGCGACCGGCGAGGCGGTGCGCAGTCCGGCCAGGTGGCGCAGGAAGCGCAGGCCCTCCTGCGCGGTCGACTTGGACTCGCCGGCGAACCGGTCCTGGAAGACGAAGGGCACCTCGGTGACCGTGCGCGGGCGGCTGCGGACGGCGAGTTCGAGGAGGATCTTGTAGCCGAGCGGCTGGAGCACCTCGGCCGTGACCGCGCTGCGGCGGATCGCGAAGAAACCGCTCATCGGGTCGCTGATGCCGTGCAGCCGGCGCGGGAACAGCGCCTTGGTCAGCCAGGTCGCCCCGCGCGAGACGGCGATGCGGTAGCTGCCCGCGAGTCCGGCCCGGCTGCCGCCCTTGATGTAGCGGGAGGCCACGACCAGCCCGGCGCCGGCCCGTTCGCCGGTGGCGACCAGGTCGGGCACGAGGGACGGCGGGTGCTGGCAGTCGCCGTCCATGACGACGATCCAGTCCGAGGTGGCCGCCTTCAGGCCCTCGACGACCGCGCCGCCGAGCCCGCCCACCGGCTCCTCGCGATGCAGCACGGTCACCGGGAAGGGGCAGTCCTGCGCGGCCTTCTCGATGACCTCGGGCGTGTCGTCGGTGGAGTCGTCCACGAAGACGACCTCGCAGGGCAGCCGGGCCGGGACGGCCTCGGTGATCTGATGCAGCAACTGCCGTACGTTCGCCGACTCGTTGAAGGTCGGTACGACGATGGTGACCGCGCCCGGCTCGGGGATCTCGGTGGGCTCGGTCTCGACGACCTCGGCGGGGACGGTGTGCTCCTGGCTCATCGCGTGCCTCCGGCGGGCGTCTTGATCTGGCGGATCTCGATGCGGTCCTCGCCGGTGCCGAAGGTGGCGACCGGCTCGGAGTGCTTCATGGCGGCCTTGACGTTGGGCAGATCGGCCGCGTCGCGCCGCACGGTCGGCGAGGCGACGACGTAGTCGAGGTCCTTCCAGCCGCGCGGCATCGTCTTCGTCACCGCCGGGTCGAGGTCGGCCTTGTAGAACCAGATGACGCCGAGGCCGGGCCGGTAGCCGTGGTGCACCAGGTCCAGCCAGAGCGCGTCGTCGACCAGTACCCGGGTGCGCTCCGGGTCCTCGACCTCCGTGGCCAGCCACGCCGACGCGGCCTTGTAGGGGGCGTTGGCGTCGGTGGTGACGGCCGTGCGGGCGCCGTCGTACCAGTGCGGGACGACGTAGGCGCCGGCGGCCAGGGCGAGGACGGCGGCGAGCGCGTACCGGCCCGTGCTGACGTACCGTTTCTCCGCTTCGGAACGCCAGCGGCTCAGCACGGCGTGGGCGACGGAGGCGGTGCCTCCGGCGAGGACCAGCGCGAGGAACGGCAGCGCCTGGATGACATACATCGCGGGCAGGTAGCCGTTGGGGCGCAGAGCCAGTGCGGCGAAGATCGCGACGGCCAGGGCGGGTCCGGCCAGGGCGCGGGCCGTGACCGACCAGCGCCAGGTGACGAGCAGCAGCAGGGCGCCCGCGAGGCCGCCGAGGGGCAGGATCCGGTCATAGTAGAGCCACGACTGGAGCACGCCCCAGGAGCCGGAGCCCTGGTCGAGGATGAAGCCCGAACCGGGTCTGGTCATCTGGTACTTGACGCCGTCCCAGAGGGACACGTGCCCGGCGCCCGGCAGCAACTCACCCTTGAGCAGGGCGAACAGCGGATACGAGAAGCCGATCAGGGCGCAGGCCGTGACGGCTCCGGTGATCGCGAACTTGCGGGTGTCCCGGTGGCTGTGGCGCCACATGGTGAGGAACAGGGCGGGCAGGACGACGAGCATCGTCTCCTTGGTGAGGACCGCCGTGGCGGCCGCGATGCCCGCGCCGAAGTGGTGCCAGAGGTGACGGCTCGGGGAGGCGGCCAGTGTGAAGGCCAGCAGCGTCCACATCACCGCGAGGTTGTCGAGGAAGATCTCCCGCTGGAGCACGATCGACAGCGGCGACAGCCCGAAGAACACCATGCCGAGCGCGGCCGCCCAGCGGGGCAGCGCCAGACGACGGCCCAGCACGAAGACCAGGACCGCGCTGATGCCGCTGATCACCAGCATCGCGGCGCGCATGGTGCCCACCGTCATCGACTCGGGGCTGATCAGCGCCGGGATCCAGGTCAGCAGGGCGATCTGGATCCAGCCGAGGGGCGGATGGTCGTACCAGTAGGTGTAGTGGGCGAGTCCGTCGCCCTGCTGGACCGACCAGGCCTGGGCGAGGTAGGTGCCCTCGTCGTCGCTGAGGGCCGGGTAGTCGGCGATGTTCCAGCCCTGCACGACGAGGATCGCCGCGAGGAGGACACCGCACAGGATCAGGTCGGGCCGGGAGGAGCGCAGCCGGCTCGGCGGCTCCACGCGGCGGTGCGCACCGGTTCGGGACGCGGGCCCGCGCTGCGCGGGGACCTTCGCAGCGGTCACCGCGGGAAGGGTGGAGGTCACGCGGGAACGTCCTCTCGGGTCGCGTCCTGCCGGGTCACGGCGCTCTCGTCGAGGTGCGCGCCGACGTGGGTCGTCAGCTCCCAGTCGTTGCGGCCACGCTGCTCGCGCCAGACGGCCCGCACGGCCGCGCCGGCGAGGAGGACCTGGTAGAAGGGGCCGCCCACGATCAGCTTCAGGTAGTGCGCGAACCGGACGCGCAGCCCGTACTGCTTGCCGAAGTCGTGCAGTCCGACGATCTCGAAGACGAAGGTGACCAGGGCGGTCACGGCCGGCAGGAAGGTGATGAAGGCGATGCCGACGGACACGTCCAGGAACAGGGCGATCGCCACGTTGAGCGGGATGATCAGGCCGGTGAAGGCCTGCATGAACGGGGTCATCAGGGTGTAGCGGGCGAGCAGGCGCTGCCCCAGGGTGGGCAGTTGCTTCCAGTCCTTCTTCCGGTACACCTGGAGGAAGCCCTGGTTCCAGCGGGTGCGCTGCTTCAGCAGGGACACCAGCGAGCCCGGGGTCTCCTCGCGGGTCACCATGTCCGAGTCGTAGGCGACGACGACCTTCTTGCCGACGCTGGACAGGCGCACGCCCAGGTCGCAGTCCTCGGCGAGGCAGTTCGGGTCCCAGCCGCCGGCTTCCCGCAGGACGTCCGTGCGGACGAAGACGGTGTTGCCACCGAGCGGAATGAAACCTTTCTGCGCGTGCAGGTGGAGCCGCGAGCGGAACCAGAAGAAGTACTCCAGGCAGTTGCGCAGGCTGTACCAGCTGGAGTGGAAGTTGATCAGCTGCACCCCGCCCTGGACGACGTCCGCGCCGGTGGTGAGGAAGGCGTGGTCCACGTGGGCGAGGAGCTCGGGGTGGACCTGGTCCTCCGCGTCGAAGACCCCGACGACGTCGCCGCGGCAGTGCGGCAGCGCCGTGTTCATCGCCTTCGGCTTGTTCTTCTTCTCGTGCGTGTCGACGACGACCCGGACCCGTGGGTCACGCGCGGCGGCCTGCTCGGCGACCGCGGTGGTCTCCGGGTCGTCGTGCCCGACGATCACGATGATCTCGAAGTCGGTGTGGCTCGACTCCAGCAGCCGCTGGATCGTGTGGTCCAGCACCGCCTGTTCGTGCCGGGCGGGCAGCAGCAGTGAGAAGGAGACGTGCTCGTCCCCGTCCGGGCTGCTGAACCGGGTGGAGGCGAGCACTTCCGGCGTACGCCAGGCGTGCATCTGCCACCACAGGGTGAACGCCGCCATCCAGAACAGGGCAAGCGAAACAGCAGCGATGAAGACAGACGTCAGCAAACAGATCCCCCCAGATCCCAGAACCCCCTGTCGTGACGGTGGGCCGGTGGGGCCTCGTCCGCCACGTCACTGTGCAGAGATTAGGGGGGAACTGTGAAGCCCGGGGGCTGTTCAGATAAAGACCATGTTTCCGTTGATACGTGACTTCAGCCACTCAAGACCGTACTCAGCCGGTCAGGCTCGGTCGTCGGGGCGTCGCATGTGAAGTTACGGCAGACGTACGCGGCCGGTTCACCGCCGACCAGCGGACGGTCCGCGAGCAGGGGAAACTCCTCGCTGCCCGGGACGCCCACGGCGACCACCACACCGGGCGCGGTGCCCAGAAGTGCCGTGCGGTGCAAGGTCCTCGTGCCCTCGTCGTCCAGGGCCGGACCCACGATCGCCACCTCGCGCGGACCGTCCAGCACGGCCTCCGCCGCGGCCAGTCCCCAGCCGATGAACCGGGGCACCCGCGGTCCCAGTGCCTTCACCACGCCCAACGCCCGTTCGGCGGCCGTGCGGTGGGGCTCGGAGCCGGTGTGCGCGGCGTAGCTCAGCAGGGCGTTCGCGGCAGCCGTCCAGCCGGACGGGGCCGCGTTGTCGGTCGGGTCCTGCGGGCGGCGGATCAACTGCTCGGCGTCGGCCGCGGTGTCGTACAGCGCGCCCGACTCGGGGTCGGTGAAGCGGGCCAGGACGTGGTCGAGGAGGAACCCGGCGAACTCCAGCCAGACACCCTCCCCGGTGACGGACGCGAGCGCCAGGAAGCCCTCCGCCACATCCGCGTAGTCCTCCAGGACACCGGCGTTGGCACCGGCGTGGCCGTCCTTGCTGGTGCGGGTGAGCCGGGCCTGCTCGTCCAGGTGCAGCCGGACCAGGAGGTCGGCCGCGGCGACGGCGGCCTCGACCAGGTCGGGCCGGTCGAAGTAGGCGCCGGTCTCGGCGAGCGCGGCGATCGCGAGGCCGTTCCAGGCGGCGACGACCTTGTCGTCCCGGCCCGGCGCCGGCCGCCCGGACCGCTCGGCGAGCAGCCGCTCCCGGACCGAGGCGACCTTCTCGGCATCGAACACACCGTCCCGTACGGGTAGTTGCAGGACGGACGCGCCCTCCTCGAACGTGCCCTCCTCGGTCACGCCGAAGACCTGCGCCGCGAACTCGGCGTCCTGCTCGCCGAGCACCTCGCGCAGTTGCTCGGGCGTCCACACGTAGTACGCGCCCTCGACGTGCCTGCCCGTGCCGTCGTCGCTGTCGGCGTCGAGCGCGGAGGCGAAAGCGCCCTCGTTCGTGCGCAGTTCGCGCACCATGAAGTCGGCGGTCTCCAGGGCGACCCGGCGGGCCAGCTCGGAGCCGGTGGAGCGCCAGAGGTGAGCGTAGACCCGGCACAGCAGGGCGTTGTCGTACAGCATCTTCTCGAAGTGCGGCACGACCCAGTCGCGGTCCACGGAGTAACGGGCGAAGCCGCCCCCGAGCTGGTCGTACATCCCGCCCCGGGCCATCCGCTCACAGGTGTCCTGCGCCATCTGCAGCGCGCCCTCGGCGCCGGTGCGGGCATGGTGGCGCAGCAGGAACTCCAGCACCATGGACGGCGGGAACTTCGGTGCCCCGCCGAATCCGCCGCGCTGCGGGTCGTACTCCCGGGTGAGCCCGAGCAGCGCCTGCGCGAGCTCCTCCTCGCCGGGGGTGCGCGCGTCGCCGTAGGAGATCTCCCGCCCCGCCAGATCCCGGACGATCTTCCCGGCGACCTCGGTCACCTCGTCCCGCCGCTCCTCCCACGCCTGCTGCACGCCCTGGAGCACCTGCCGGAACGAGGGCATGCCCTGCCGGGGGGCGGGCGGGAAGTACGTACCGAAGTAGAACGGCTCGGCGTCCGGGGTGAGGAAGACGGTCATGGGCCAGCCGCCCTGCCCGGTCGCCGCCTGCACGGCCTCCATGTAGACGGCGTCCACGTCGGGACGCTCCTCACGGTCGACCTTCACGCTCACGTAGTGCGCGTTGAGGTACTCGGCGGTCTCCTGGTCCTCGAAGGACTCGTGCGCCATCACGTGACACCAGTGACAGCTGCTGTATCCGACGCTGAGCAGAACCGGCACGTTCCGCTTCCGGGCCTCTTCGAAGGCCTCCTCCGACCAGGGCCACCAGTCGACGGGGTTGTCGGCGTGCTGAAGGAGGTAGGGGGACGTTTCGTGCGCCAGTCGGTTCGGCATGGTGTCCATCCTGCCGCAGTACCCGGCCCCGCACGCGTCAGGCGTCGCGCGGCGTCTGCCGCGGCCACTCTCTCTCCCCCGCGGGTGGCAGGATCCGCCCGGCAGTGATCCGGTACCGGGCCGGGAGCGCCGGATCGCAGGCCGGGGCCTGACGGCACCGGCCGCGCTCACAGCTGGTGTCCACGGCGCTGCGGGAGCGTTCGACGGTGTCGCTCTCCGGCGAAGCCGCGGCCGAGGTGTTCGGCGGCTACCCCGAGGTGCTGCTCCTGAGCCTCCAGGGGCCGTAAGGACCGGATGATCACGGCCGTCGGCCTGAAGGTCAGGGTGCCGTTCTGCGACCACCGGCTGCCGGGGTGCGTCCGGAACGTGCCCTGGAGCATGAAGCGGGCCGACGGCCGGGGAGAAGAGCCTGCTGCGGATGGCCGTGGCGGACCTGCTGCCCGAGGAGATCCTGATGCGACCCGAACCGGCCTCTCCCGCCCTGCACGACCCCGTCCACGACGCGGCGGTGATCAGCGGGACGTGGACCGTGCTCGGCGACCGCGCATCCCCGATGGCGGGGCGGCTCGACCACGGCAGGGTGGCGGAGTGGGGGGACGGTCAGGGGCCGGCCATGACGCACACCGGCAACGCGCGTCTGCTGACGCCTCTGCCGACGGCGGACGTCTGGATGCGGCAGCACGGACCGGCCCTGGCCTGAACCCGTGGAAGGCGACAGATCGCCCTGCGCACAAGGCTGACCGCAAATCCGGCGTATGTCATCATGCTGGCGCGACAGACCAGTCGCTCGTGCTCGTGGGACAGGGACGCACGAGGAACTGCGCTCCTCGACCAGGAGCGTACGGGGGAGCTACATCGACCTGGCGCACTCCATGCCGAGGTCGACGCCGGGGGGAGCAGGATGCTTCGTTTCAATGTTCTGGGGGGCCTCGAAGCTTGGTCGGACGGCACACGGCTGCACATCGGCGGAACGATTCACGAACGGGTCCTGCTGAGCCTGCTGCTGGAACCGGGCCGGACCGTACCGGTCTCCTGGCTGGTGCAGGCGGCGTGGAACGACGACCCGCCCATGACCGCCACCCACCAGGTCCGCAAGGCCGTCGCCGATCTCCGCTCGCGCATCCCGGACGGCAGCACCGTCATCGTCACCGACGGACAGGGCTACCGGGCCGTCCTGGAGGGCGCCGAACTGGATCTCGCCGAGTTCGGCGACCGGACGGGTGAGGCGGACCGGGCCGTCGCGGAGGGCCGGCCCTCCGACGCCGTCGCCGCACTGCAGGGCGCCCTCGCGCTGTGGCGCGGCCGCATGTCGGGGCTGGGCAGCGACGCGCTGGAGGCGGCCGCGGCCCGGCTGGAGGAACGGCGGGTGACCGCGGCCGAGCAGGTCTTCGAGCTGTGTCTGCGCGCGGGGCACGCCGGCGGGCTCGTCGCCGACCTGCGGGACCTGGCAGCCCAGCATCCCTTCCGCGAGTCCCTGCACGCCCAGCTGATGCTGGCGCTGTACCGCAGTGGCCGCAAAGCGGAGGCGCTCGACGAGTACCGCAAGATGCGGGAACTGCTCGTGGAGGAGCTCGGCATCGACCCCGGCCCGCAGTTGAGCGGACTCTACGGGGCGATCCTGCGCGAGGCTCCCGAACTGAGCGTCCCCGGCGAGGCGGTGACGGACGTGAAGGAACCGGCCGCGGAGGTCGCGGACGCACCCGGGCCCGCGTTCTCCCCGTGCACACTGCCCTACGACCTGTCCGACTTCACCGGCCGCCAGGACGAACTGCGCACGCTCCTGGACTGCATGACCGCCGGTCAGGAGTCGCGGGGGCACAGCCCGGTGGTGGCGATCGACGGGATGGGAGGCAGCGGCAAGACGTGCCTCGCCGTGCGGGCCGCCCACCGGGTGGCCGCCGCGTACCCCGACGGCCAGCTCCACATCGACCTGCGGGCGTTCACCCCCGGCGAGTCGCCCATGACTCCGGCCGCGGCGCTGGACAGTCTCCTCGGGGTGCTCGGGGTGCCCAGCGACCGCATCCCGGGCGACCTGGAGGGTCGCAGGGCCCTGTGGCGCTCACTGCTGGCCGGCCGCCGCATGCTGCTCGTCCTGGACAACGCCGTGGACACGAGCCAGGTGTATCCGCTGCTTCCGGGCTCCCCCGGGTGTCTGGTGCTGATCACCGGCCGGACGCGGCTGATGGATCTCGACGGCGCCAAGTGGATCTCCATCGGCCCCATGGCCCCCGAGAACGGGGCGCAGCTGATCGAGGAGGTCCTCGGGGCGTCCCGCGCCGGCGCGGAGCCGGAGGCCGTACAGGATCTCGTGCGGTGGTGCGGTGGGCTGCCGCTCGCCCTGCGCATCGCGGCCGCCCGGCTGCGCAACCGGCCCCGCTGGACGGTGCGTTACCTCGTGGAGCGCCTGTGCGACGAGACACGCCGGCTGCAGGAGCTGAGCGCCGGTGAGCGCAGCGTCGCCGCCACGCTCCAGCTGTCGTACCAGGCGATGGACGAGGAGCACCGCACCTCGCTGCGGCTGCTGGGCCTGTACGGCGACGCCGGCATCGACGTGTACACGGGCGCCGCCCTGCTGGCGACGGACGTCTACGGCGCCGAGCAGATCCTGGAGCGGTTGCTGGACGTGCATCTGCTGCAGCAGTCCCACATCGCGGTGTACCGGTTCCACGACCTGGTGCGGGACTTCGCCCGCAGCCTGAGTTCACCGGCCACCGAGCACGACGACGCGTCGGCCGTGGAGCGGCTGCTCGGCTACTACTGGAAGGCGACGGAGGCCGCCTGCGACGTGCTCTTCCCCGGGCGCACGCGGAGCCCCGCGGTCATCCCGCCGTACGCCGGCGAGGTCCCGGCGTTCACGACCGCGGAGGAGGCGGGCGACTGGTTCGGCCGGGAGCGGGCCAGCCTCGTCGCCGCGGTGGAGCTGGCCGACCGACAGGGCCTGGACGCGTACACGGTGTGGCTCACCAGGAACGTCGTCTTCTGGCTCAACTCCGCGGGGCGCTTCGAGGAGTTCAAGCAGCTCAGCCGGCTGGCGGTGGCGACGGCACGGCGCAGCAGCGACCTCGCGGCGCTGGGGAGCTGCCTGTCCAGCCTGGGTGTCGCCTGCTGGCGGCTCGGTCATCTGGAGGAGGGGATCCGGTCGGCCGAGGAGGGGCGGGACGTCGCCGCCCGGCTGGGCGACCGGAGGACCGAGTCGCACAGCGAGTCCATGATCGGGCTGCTGCTGACGGTGCAGGGCCGGCATCCCGAGGCCCTGTCCCATCTGGAACGCGCCCTCGGGCTGGAACGCGAGCTGGGGCTCGCGCGGGCGGAGGCCGAGAGCCTGAGCAATCTGAGCACGCTGCTCATGCAGTGGGGCCGGTACGAGGAGGCCGCTGCGGCGGCGCGGCAGGCCCTGGAGATCCACCGTTCTCTCGACTACCGCGACAACCACGTGATGGCCCTGACGGATCTCGCCTTCGCGTACACGGGGCAGGGCAGGTACGAGGAGGCCGACGAGCAACTGCGGCTGGCCCGGGCGCGTTGCGACGCGTCCAGCCCGCCGGGGGACGTAGCGCTGACCCTGGCGTTGTCGGCGGAGGTCCTCGAGTGCCTCGGGCGGTCCGCCGAGGCGCCGCCCCTGGCCGAGGAGGCCCTGCGGTTCGCCGCGCTGAGCGGCAGTCCGACGCGTCAGGCGAAGGTCGAGAACCTGGTCGGCCGCCTGTACCGGCGGCGCGGGGAGTTCGAGCGGGCGATGGCCCTGCACGCCCACGCGCACGAACTGGCCGTCGCCATGCGGTACCGCACCGAGGAGGCACACGCGCTGTACGGCATGGCGGAAGCGGCGGCAGCCTTCGGCGATGCGAAGACTGCCGCCGGTCACACCGCTGAGGCGGAGGAGCTGCTCCGTTCGATGGACTCGGCGGAGCACGCGGCCTGGTGCCTCACGGAATGACGACCGCCGGACCCTGGTGGTCGGCGACGACCTGGTGACCGTCCTGGCCCGTGCCGGCGCCGGGCGCGGCCACGCCGACGGCGCACAGGGCCAGGATCGTCGCCGCGACGAGGCCGGCGGTTTTCCTGAGAGTGACAAGCATGTGATCCCCCGTTGGATGTGGAACGGTTTCCGCACCTCCAAGAGTGGCCGCACCCGTTCCCGGATCGATCCCCCCGCACTCCCCCTCGCGCACCCCGCTCGGGCCGCCGGGCCCCGGAGAGTCAGGAGGCGGCCGGGCGCGCGGCCGGAGCGCCCGCTTCTGCCGCGAACTCGATCAGCCGCGGGACGAGTTCGGGGTGGTCGCCGTGGGAGGCGTTCTGCAGCAGTTCGGCGGCGGCAGTCAGCCGGGCGATGCGTCCCGCGGGCGTGTCCAGCAGCTGTGCGAGCTCGGCGCGGACCCGGGCCGCGGTCCGCGGGACGAGCAGCGAGTAGGCGAGCAGCAGCGCGGCGTCGTAGCCCCGGGGCGCGGTTCCGTACGCCTCCCAGTCGAGGAGCACCGGCCCCCGGCGGGTCAGGTTGCTCCAGTGCAGATCGCCGTGGCAGCCCGTGAACTCCGCGTGGCGCGGCGCCGGAAGTCCCAGGAAGCGGGGGAAGGCGACGTCGAGCCACTGGCGGCGCACCGTCCGGCGGCGGGTCGGTGCGGTCTGGACAAGGGTGAGGGAGTCCCTGAGCGAAGCCCACCAGCGGTCCGGCAGCTCCAGGTGGGTCCGCAGGACCGGGAAGGCGGAGCAGACCGGGCTGTCGAGGTGGGCGGCGAGCTCGGCGCGGTACAGGGTCCCGCCCGCGCGGCTCTCGTCGACGGCGTACAGGCGCGGCTGGGGGACGCCGGGGAGCGCGGTCCACGCCGCGTGCGTGCCCTCCCAGAGGTCGTCGGGGCGCCGCGCGGCGGGTGCCGAGTCGAGCCGCAGCCAGCAGTCCCCGTGCTCGCGGTGGTGGGCGCGCCTGCCGAGGGTCCGGCCGTTCCAGCCCCAGGAGGCGGGGCCGGTGACGGTGACGTCGAGCCGGCCGGCGGCACGGTGGTGGGCCGCCGTCATCCGGCGCTCGTCCGCGGGGCTGTCGGGTGGGGCGTACATGTCAATCACGTCCTGCGAGGAATCGGGGGTCCGCCCCCTTGGCCAGCACGGCCAGCACCTCGGCACCCGGGTCCTGGCCGGTGACGGCCTCCCGGAGGCGGGCGACCGGCCCGGGGACGGGGGACGCCTGGGCGCTGGCGATCCGCGGGCCCTGCGAGGTGAGGACCACATGGGTGCGGACCCGCCCGCTGTCCAGACCGCTGAGGTCGAGCAGGGCGCGCACGGTGGCCCGGGCCGCCGCCGCGGGCAGATCCGCCAGGTCGGCGGGATGGACGAGAGGGCCGTCGGCGAGGCCGGCGGCGGTCATGCCGAGGACGTGGTGCGCCCCGGCATGGGTGAAGGTGTCCACGATGAGGCGCGGTCCCTCCAGGAACTCCTCTATGACACAGGGCAGCGAGGGCCGGCCGGCCACCCACGCCTCCACGGCGCCGGGGTCCCGGATGATGTCGATGCCGCGTCCGGGGCCGGTCTTGACGACCGCCGGATGGCGCAGGCTCTCCAGCCAGACGCGTGCCGCGCCCATGGAGGCCACCACCACCGCGTTGACCACCGAGACACCGGCCTGGTTCAGGGTCCGCCGCATCGTGGCCGGGTCCTGGAGTGTGTGCAGGGAGGCGGCCCGCCCCGGGGACACCAGCACCAGGGCCTCCTCGACGGCGTGGTGGAGGGCCGGGCGGTCGCCGACGTAGAGGACGTGGCGGATGCCGTGGACGCGGGCCGTCTCGACGATGCGCGCCCGGAGCGCGTCCGGGTCCGCGCCGGGGCTCCGGAGCGACCATGTCTCAAAGCCCCGTGCCCTTGCCGCCGCGAGCAAGGAAGGCTCCGGTTCGATCAACAGGATCCGCCAGTCGTTCCGGCCCACTGGCCCTCCCCTCCGGGACGTCGCTGTCAGGACTCCGTGACCCGGGCCACCGCCGGCTCGGCCGCTGTCTCGGGCACCGGCCGCTTCCGCACGGTCTGCCATACGAGGGCGCAGGCGAGTCCGGCGGCGACCTCGATCAACGCGCACCACGCCAGGACGGACTTCGCCCCCACCGCGTCGGCGATGTAGGCGGCGACGACCGCGAGCGCGGCTCCCCCGGCGCCGCCGGCGAACTGCATGACGGAGAAGACGAACGGCCGGTGCGCCGAGGCCACGTGCTCCTGGACCGCTCCCTCGACCAGCACGATGCTCACCGAGCCCATCGCCCCGAGCAGCGTGAACAGCGCACAGGCGAGGGGCACCGAGTCCGCCTGGGTGAAGGCGAAGAACACCAGGCCGTCGAAGACGATCATCCAGGACAGGGACGCGTCGGTGAACACGCGCGGGAAGCGCTGGGTCAGGATGGCTCCCACGATGCCGCCCAGGCCGCCGAGGCCGAGCAGCAGTCCGGTGAAACTGCCGTCGAGCCCGTAGGCCTGTTCCGCGAAGGGGAACATCAGCGGCGACTCCACTTCCAGGATGATGACCACGAGACAGTAGGTCGTCACCATCGACAGCACCTGCGGCATCCCGAACAGATGGAGCAGTGAGGCGGACGCGCTGACCGAGCCCTCTTCCTCCTCCACGTGCGGCGCCGAGGGAACGGCCTTCAGCGCGACCAGCAGCGGCAGGACGGCGACGCCGAGCGCCGCTCCGATCACCAGGCTCCAGGTCGGTCCCAGCATGGTCACCGCGACGCCTCCCAGCGGCGGCGCGACGATCACGAGGACGTTGCCGATCATCGTCCGCTGCGCGTTGTAGGGCGTGCGCTCGTGCTCGTGCAGCACATCCGCGTCGAAGGTGCGCTTGGCGCTGAGGACGGCCTGGTGGATCAGGCTGTTCAGGCCGGCGACCACCAGCAGGTTCATGGCCGTCATCGGCAGCAGGGCCGCTCCGGCGAAGAGCACGACACGGCCTACGGTGAAGTGGATCAGGGTCCGCCGTGCCGTGAGCCACGCGGTGAGCCGGCCGGCGGTCACCACCATGAGCAGTGCCGGCAGCAGGGTGGCGGCGCCGATCAGTCCGACGTCGGCGACCCGCCCGGTCAGCTGGTAGATGCCGGCCGTGAAGACGGTGTAGTACGCCAGTCCGGTGAGCCGGACGAAGGTGTCGGCAGCCAGCAGCTGCCTGAGTTCACGCCTCAACGGAAGGCACCTCGTAAGCCCAGCTGACGGACGCGCCGGCGGACATGTTGATGACGGAGGAACCGGACCCGCTCCGCAGGAAGCATCCGGACCACCTCCCGCCGTAGCGGTAGAGGCCGAGGACGCACTGCCGGGACACCAGCTCCGCCGAGCCCAGCGGCCGGACGTCGAACGAGGCGGGCTCGACGACCTCCTGGGCGATCCAGCTGCCCCGGTTGTCACCCGCGAGCCGCTCACGCAGCTCGGCCTCGCTCACCGTGCGGCCGTCGACGACTCCGGCGCCGCCGAAGTCCGCGGCCGACTTGAAGAACCAGCCGGACCTGCCGGCGATCAGCCCGTCGATGTTCTCCGCCGTGACGACATGCGTCCGCGGCACGAGGGCGTCGATCGCCTCGCACGTCGACTCCGGCAGCAGCGCCCGGTACTCGGGGTCGTGGAGCAGCCCCATCCACACCTTGCTTCCGATGACCTCGCCGGAGAAGTCGCCGATCACGTGCCCGGCCCTGTCGAACACCCCGGCGACGAAGTCCACGTCGCCCAGCGCGTCGTCGGCCATGAACACCCGGTAGACGAGGGTCTGTGCGTCGATGCGTTCGGCGCCCGACTTCTCGGTCGCCAGGAACACCTCGATCCCGGCGGGGAGTTGGTGTGCCAGCGTCTCCCGCATCCACTCCAAATCGAACTGGCCGTAGCCCTCCCACGTGCTCCAGTCCAGCAGGCAGACCTTGTTCAGGCGCTTCTCCCGGATGACCGGCACCAGCTGGCGCGCCAGCTGCTCGTACGGGGTGGGGGTCAGCGGCAGGCCTGCCGCCAGCTCCTCGTAGCGGCGGAACTCGCCCGTCTCCGGGCCACCGACGCTCGAGTCCAGGTTCAGCTCGCAGATACGGACCGAGCCGTCCGTGAGGGGGATGAGGTCGACGCGCATGACCGGGCAGTCGTAGCCCTCGGGGTCGTCGAGCACCGGCATCCACGGGACGAGCTCCGGGGGGACCCCGAACATCCGCAGCACGGCCGGCCTGTCCAGGACGGACAGCAGGTGGCGGAGGATGACCCCCTTGGCGCGCAGGATCTCCGGCACCCCCGAGCGCACCTCGTCGAGGCGGTAGCCGGTCAGCGGCACGGCGGCGCCGAGCGGCAGGAGTTTCTCGCCGTTCCCGTCCTTGTAGCGTTCGCAGAAGTCACGGATCCTGTCCGCGACCCACTCGCTTGCGGCCCCCGGGGTCATGACGTCGTCACGCACGTGGTCGTCCTCACTGAAGTCTGTGCCACCGGCCGGCCGGCCCCTCGCGGGGGACGGGCCGGACCGGTCGGCGGGATGGGCGGAAGGGTCAGCGCGTCGGTGCGGGCTGCGGCAGTTCGCCGCTGAGCACGGCCGAGTCGAGCAGGCGGCGGACCAGTTCACCGGTCATCGTCCAGCCGGGCTCCGGCCGGCCCAGCACGGCCCGGGTGTTGTCCCGGGCGAAGGGGTTGTCCGGCCGCCGGTCGCGCCCCGACGCCGACTCGCTGTCCTCGTCGAGCACTCCGAGCAGCGCGAACGCCGCGTTCTCGGGCTGCCCGGCGAGCTTCGCGAGCCACTCGCCGGGCGGGAGCACCTCCACGTCGAAGCCGCAGTCCCTGATCCAGCCGGCCATCAGGTCGGAGTTCACCACCGTTCCGTCGACGACGTGGAACACCCGTCCGAAGACATCGTCGCCCAAGGCGATGGAGCACAGGGCGGATACGGCGAACTCGGCGGTGAGCCAGGGCTCCGCGACCGCGCGCCGGGGCACGGCACCGAGCTGGGCCCCGCCGACGACGAGCATTCGCGCCAGGTCGTCCTCGGGCCAGCGCCCGCTGGCCGCCGACCCGACGACGCGTCCGATCCGCAGCACCGTCGCCGGGAGGCCGGCCTTCTGCGCACCGGCCACCAGCTGTTCGGCGACCCACTTGGACTGGGCGAAGCCGTAGTCCAGGCCGTCCGGGTTCTGCACCGGGGTCTCGGGCCAGATGTGCTCCGCCGGGCCCGCCTTCCACGGCATGACCGAGACGGTGGAAGTGAAGTGGAGGGCCTTGACCTTGCCGAGGGCCGCGAAACGGATCGCCTCGCGCGTGGCGGACACGTTGGCGGCACGCAGCGCGGTGTAGGGCTGCGCCAGGTTCTCCGTCGCCCCGTGGTGGAAGACCACGTCGACGCGGTGCGCCAGCTCCTCCCACTGCCGTTCGCCCAGGCCGAAGCGGGGCAGCCGGAGATCACCGGCGAGGACCGACACGTCCTGCGGCCGTGACAGCCGGATACCGCACGTGTGCAGGGTCGCGGCCAGACGGGCCTTCGCGCGCCGCTCGTCGGCCTCGCCGATCAGGCAGGTCACCGTCGCCGACGTGCGCCGGAGCAGTTCGGCGAGGAGGTGGCCCCCGATGAAGTCACCGGCGCCCGTGAGCAGGATGTGCTCCGGTGCCCGCATCCGGGCCAGGTCGGCGCCGGTGGTGACCACCGGGTCGAGCGTCGACTCGGCGTCCGCGTGCAGCACGTGGCGCAGGGTGTCGTCGGTCGCCCGCGGCGCGGCGGTCCCGCGCTCCTCGATCGCCTTGGCGAGCCGTCCGGGGGTCGGATTCTCGAAGATCGCCGACATCGGCAGCTGCTCACCGTAGGCGGCGCGCAGCCGGCCCACGACCTTGATCGCGAGGATCGAGTGGCCGCCCAGCTCGAAGAAGTTGTCGTCCACGCCGATGGGCTCGATGTTCAGCACGTCCTGCCAGACGGTCACCACCCGTCGCTGCGTCTCGGTCGACGCCGCCACGTAGGCGGTGCGCAGCTCGGGCCGCTCGCCGCCGGGCTCGGGCAGGGCCCGGTGGTCGACCTTCCCGTTCGCGTTGAGCGGCAGCTCGTCGAGGACCACGTAGTGGGTCGGCACCAGGTGCGCCGGCAGCAGCTCCGCCATGTGGGCGCGCAGTGCGGTGGGGTCGGGCGCCCGCTCGGCGTCCTCCGCGGTCACGTAGGCGACGAGTCGCTGGTCGGCCGAGGAGGCACCCGCGGTCACCGCCGCGAGGGCCACCGTCGGGTCCTTCATGAGCGCGGCCTCGATCTCCTCCGGCTCGACCCGGAAGCCCCGCATGCTCAGCTGCCGGTCGGCCCGGCCCTGGAACTCGATCGCGCCGTCGGCCCGGAGCCGGCCCAGGTCGCCGGTCCGGTACATGCGGGGCGAGCCGGCGGTGAACGGGTCCGGCAGGAAGCGCTCGGCGGTGAGGTGGGGCTGGTTGCGGTAGCCGCGGGCGATGCCGGCGCCGCCGATGTAGATCTCGCCGACGGTGCCCTGCGGCACCGGGTCGCGCTGCTCGTCGAGCAGGTAGACGAAGGTGTTGCGGACCGGGAAGCCGATCGGCACCGACTCGTCCGCGGCGGCCGGGTCGACGTACCAGATCGTGGAGTCGTTGGTGGTCTCGGTCGGCCCGTAGTGGTTCTGCAGGGCGGTGTCCGGCAGCAGCTCGAAGAACCGCTTCACCATCTCGGGCCGCAGCACGTCGCCGCCGGAGACGACGACCCGCAGCGAGGCGAGGGCCTGCGCCGCGCCCGGGGCCTCCAGGATCTGCGCCAGCAGCAGCGGCACGGAGTCGAGCTGGGTGACCCGGTGGGTGCCGATGAGCTCCGCCAGCCGGAAGGGGTCCTTGCGTTCGTCGGCCGCCGCGATGACGAGGCGGGCTCCGCTGGTCAGCGGGGCGAAGATCTCGATCACGGACGAGTCGAAGCTGAACGAGTACTTCAGCAGGCCGACGTCCTGCGGGCCGTAGCCGCTGTGCTCGCGGATCACGTCCAGGGTGTTGGCGAGGTTCCCGTGGGTCACCTCGACGCCCTTGGGGTTGCCCGTGGTCCCCGAGGTGTAGATGACGTACGCCAGGTCGTCGGGTCCGGCCGTGCCGCGCAGCGGCGGTTGCGCCGCCCCGTCCGCCGCGGACCGGTCCGGCACCGCCGTCACGGGCACCGACAGCCCGGCGGCGCCGTCCGGCAGGTCCGCCTGGACGAGGATCGAGGTGATGCCGGAATCGGCCACGAGGAAGGCCAGCCGCTCGCGCGGGTAGCAGGGGTCGAGCGGTACGTAGGCCGCCCCCGTCTTCAGCACGGCGATGGTCGCGGCGACCATCTCGGGCCCGGGGTGGGCCATGATGCCGACCACGGCGGGCGCGCCCGCGCCGGCCCCGGTCAGGCCCCGGGCGATGAGCGACGCCCACGCGTCCAGTTCGCCGTAGCTCACCTGCTCCGCGCCGAATTCCAGGGCGACCGCGTCCGGGCGGTGCGCGGCGTGCTGTTCGAAGAGGGCGACGGCCGTGGTCTCGGAGGCAACGTCAAGGCTGTTCATGGTCACGCCTTCGCGGAGGGGTCGGCGGCAGCGCGCCCGACCAGTTCGGACAGGGTCTTGTCGGGTGCGTCGACGACGCGTCGGCAGAGCTCGACGAAGTCCTCCGCCATCGCCGCGACGGTCGGGCGGTCGAAGAGGTCGGTGGAGTAGATCCACTCCATCAGCACCTCGTCGGCCGGGTCGGAGCCGGGGACCGTCGCCAGCTGCTCGCCGCGCGGGATGACGATGACGTCGAGGTCGTGCTTGGCGCTGTAGTTCTGCAGATAGTGGATCTCCGCCGGGGTTTCGCCCAGGGACATCTGCGGCACCCGCGCGTCGTGGTAGGAGAAGGCGACCTGGTAGAGCGGGTTGTACGCCAGGTTGCGCTCGGGGTTGAGGTACTCGACCAGCTTCGAGAACGGGAAGTCCTGGTGGCGGTAGATCTCCAGGGCCGCCTCGGTGATCCGGCCGCGCAGTTCGCCGAACGTGGGGTCGCCCGACAGGTCCGCGCGCAGCAGACCGCCGTTGATCATCATGCCGATCAGCCGCTCGGTCGACTCGAACCGCCGGTTCGCCATGGAGATGGCGATGGTCATGTCGGTCTTGCCGGAGTACCGGTTCATCAGCATGGTGAAGATCGCCGTCATGACCATGTACCCGGTGGCGCCCGTGGCGGCGCCGAGCTGCCGGATGCTGCGGTAGAGGTCGGCCGGGACCGGCATGACCACGACGTCGCCGTGGTGGCTCTGCACCTGGGGGCGTGGGCGGTCCGTCGGCAGGGGCAGCAGTTCCTCGGCCCCGCGCAGCTTCTCCCGCCAGAACTCCCACTGCCGTTCGGCTTCCTCGCCGTCCAGCCACTGCCGCTGCCACACCGCGTAGTCGGCGAACTGGACGGGCAGTTCCGGCAGCCGGGGCCGGCCGCCCTCGTCGAACGCCCGGTAGCACTCGCGCAGTTCCTGCATCAGGACGCCGAACGACCAGCCGTCGTGGATGAAGTGGTGCTCGACCAGCAGCAGCATGTGGTGGTCGGCGGACAGGCGGAACAGCACCCAGCGGAACAGCGGCAGCCGGCCGACGTCGAAGGGCCGCGCCACGATGGACTGCATCCGGTCGAGCGCCAGGATCTCCCGGATCTCCTCCGGCTCGCCGCTGAGGTCCTCGACCTGGACGCTGACCGGGAAGGGTGGGTGGACGATCTGCTCCGGCATCCCGTCGGCGCCCTCGACGAAGGCGGTGCGCAGCAGCTCGTGGCGGCGGACGATCTCGGTGAGCGACTCCTCCAGCACCGCGACCGACACCGGCCCGTGCAGGTCGAGATAGGCCTGCGTGGCGTAGGCGATGCTGTCCGGCACCAGTTTGCCCAGGAACCACACCTGCTCCTGCGGGAGCGAGAGCGGGATCAGGCCGGTGTGGTCGGCGCGGGTCGGTCCCTGCACCTTGGTGGCGGAGTCGGCGTTGGCCCGCAGCCAGCCCACCAGGCCGGCCACGGTCGGGTGCTCGAACACGACCGACACGGGGATGTCGGTCTGGAACTCCGCCCGCACCCGCGTGATGATCTTCGTCGCGAGCAGGGAGTGCGCGCCGAGCTCGAAGAAGTTGTCGTCGACGCCGACTTCGTCCAGGCCCAGGATCTGCGCCACCGTGGCGGCGACCTGCTGCTCCTCCCGGTCGCCCGGTGCCGCGTAGGGAACCGAGAGTTCGGGCCGGGTGGAGGGCGGGGCGGGCAGCGCGCGGTGGTCCACCTTGCCGCTGATCCCGAGCGGCAGCTCGGCCATGACGACGTAGACGTTGGGCCGCAGGTGCTCGGGCAGGGCGTCGCGGACGTGCTGCCGGAGCGCGGGCACCAGGATCTGCGCGTCGGCGGCCGGGGTGACGTAGGCGACCAGCAGGACGTCGTTGCCACTGCCGCGGGTGGTCACGGCCGCGGCCTGCACGGTCGGGTCGGCGCACAGGACGTCCTCGATCTCCCCGGGCTCCACCCGGAACCCGCGGACGGCCAGCTGCCGGTCGGCCCGGCCCTGGAACTCCAGCGCCCCGTCGGCGCGCAGACGCCCGAGGTCCCCGGTGCGGTAGAGGCGCCGGCCGTCCGGGGCGGTGACGAAGCGTTCCGCGGTCAGCTCGGGGCGCCGGTGGTAGCCGGCCGTGACGCCGGCGCCGCCGATGTAGATCTCGCCGATCTCCCCCTGGGCGAGGGGCGCGAGCCGGTCGTCCAGGACGTGCACGGAGGTGCCGGCGATCGGGAATCCGATCGGCACCGGACCGGCCGCGGTGTCGGTGGTGCAGGGCCAGACGGTGGTGATGACGGTCGCCTCGGTCGGGCCGTACTGGTTCTGCAGCTCGCACCACGGCGCGAGGGTCAGGAACCGGTGGGCCAGACCGGGCGGCAGGACGTCCGCCCCGGAGATCGCCAGCCGCAGGGAGGCGCAGTCGGCGGAGAAGTCCGGCAGATCGACGACCTGGGCGAGCATGGCCGGCACCATGTCCCAGATCGTCACGCCGTGCCGCTTGACCGCGGCCACGAGCTTCGCCGCGTCCCGCCGTTCCTCGGCGGCCGCGACGACCAGCTTCGCTCCGAAGGCGAGCGGGGCGAGGATCTCCAGCACCGACGCGTCGAACGTGAAGGAGTGCGTGAAGACGGTGACGTCCCGGGCGGAGAGCTTGTAGTTCTCGCCGACGGCCTTCAGCAGGTTGACGACGTTGGCCTCGGTGACCCGTACGCCCTTGGGGCGGCCGGTCGAACCGGACGTGTAGATGACGTAGACGAGGTCGTCCGGGCCCCGGCGGACCGTCTCGACGGCCGGCGCGGACGCGGCGTCGGCTGAGCTCGCGACACCGACGACGGGCAGCCCCCGGCCGGACAGGCGTGCGGCCAGGCGCTCCTCGGCGAGCACCGCCGACATGCCCGAGTCCTCGACCAGGTAGTCCAGCCGCTGCTCCGGGTACTCGGGGTCGAGCGGCACATAGGCGGCGCCCGCCTTGAGGACGCCCAGGATCGCGGCGATCATCGCCGATCCGGGCTCGGCGTACACGCCGACCAGGTCCCCCGGACGCACTCCCCTGTCAGCCAGTTCGCGCGCCTGGCGGCGGGCCAGGGCGTCGAGGTCGCGGTAGCTGAGCTCGCCCGTCGCGGACACGACGGCCGTGGCGTGCGGGGTCGCCGCCACGTGTGCTTCGAAGAAGTCGATGAACGACTCGATCACTGTTCGGCTCCTGATTCGGTTGCGAAAAAAGCCCGGCTGCCTCAGACGGCGAAGGCGGTCTCGACCACGCGTCCACTGCCGCGCCGGTCGGCGGCCGACGGCACCGGGTCGCTCACCAGGCACACCCGTTGCAGCCAGCGGTCGCGGCCGTCGAACCGCGCGGGGAACTCCGAACGCGCGTGGACGGCGCGCCGGTTGTTGACGATCAGCAGGTCGCCCGGCGACAGGCGGACCCAGCGCCGCACCTTGTTCACGGCGCTGCGGAGGGCTTCGAGCGCCTGCTGCGCGTGCGGCGTCTCCCCGACCATCAGGTCGAGGTCGAAGGTCATGTACGGGTCGTAGGGGTTGCCGTACAGCACGGGCAGCGTGGGCCCGTTGCCCTGCACCCCGTTGGCGCTGCCGAAGGAGAAGTCCACCCCGGTGCGGAACTGCGGCAGGAACAGCTCGCAGCGGTCCGCCAGGCTCAGGTGGGGCAGCGCCATGCGGACGCTGGCCAGGATGGTCCGGGCGATGCCGTCGTGGTCGCTGCGCAGGCAGTGCAGCATGAGGAAGTCCGGCATGTGCGGGTGGAACGCCGTCTCCGTGTGGAAGTCCAGCAGGATCGCGGAACTCTCCGAGGAGAGGTTGGCCGCGTTGTGCGGCGTCGGGGCGACGTTCTGGAACAGCAGGCCGTGCTTCTCCTGGAGATAGGCGAGCGGGAAGCCCAGCGCGGACGCGAAGCCGGCCAGCCAGAGTTCGCTCAGCCACGTCGGCTTGTCCACCCTCCGGCCCGGGTCGGCGGGGGTCGCGGGCAGCTCCGCGTCCACCGGCAGCCCCCGCACCAGCAGCCCTTCGTAGTCGTTGGACCGGTGCCGGAAGGTGGTCACCGCCTCCCTGATCACCCGCGGCATCTCGTCGAAGCGCAGCTCCGCCTCGACCAGGAAGGCCGCCTGGTCCCGGTAGGGGTCGGGCAGCAGGCCCCCGCCGATCCGTTCCAGCAGGGACCGGTAGGGCCGTGCGTCGACCACGTGCGGACCCTCGACCTGCGCCAGGTCCTCCTCCGGGGGGAACGAGCGCACCGTGAAGCAGCGCTCGTGCGTGACCGTCTTCGCCAGCTCGGAGCCCGCCGGGGCGTACTGGCCGGTGAGCAGCCAGCTGAGCGTGTTCAGCAGGAACCTGGCGTTGTCCGCCCGTCCGAGGAAGGGCAGCGCGAAGAGCTCGCCGCCGCCCACGACGACGATCCGTCCGGCGCCCACCTCGCCCGCCGCGGCGAGGAGACGCCCGTCCCGGGCGGCGATGCCGGTGACGGCGGACCCGGTGAGGGTCAGGCTCCTGGCGCGGTGCAGGTACAGCTCCTCGACGCCCTCGGTCACCGGGTGGCCCGGCAGCGCCTCGGCGGAGACCGAGTAGGTCAGGAGGTGGCCGGCCGGCGGCTGCCGGCGGACGGAGACGAAGCCGGGGTCCAGGACCAGCCCCGGTACCAGACCCGACAGTTCGCAGGGCACGGTGTCGACGGCGGAGCCGCCCAGCACCAACAGGCCGCGCCCGGCGGTGAGATGACCGCGCAGCAGTTCCAGGTCCCGTGCCCTCAGCGGCGGTTCGTCCGCCGTGGGCAGCGTGAGCACCAGGAGGTCCGCCCCGTCCAGCGCGTCGGCCTCCCACGCGGCGTCGATCGCACCGATCGTCACCTCACCGAGGTGCTCGCCGAGCACCTCGGTGAGGTCCGCGAGATGTCCCAGGTACTTCTCCTCCGGGGCGGCCGAGGCGTCCCCGCCGTCCGGCGCGATGTGCCACGCACCGGAGTGGTATCGATCCAGAACGATGTCCGGCATAGACAGCTCCCTCGTTGAACTGGACTCGCCCTCCCCAAGGCAGGCGGTCATCCCCCCGTGAGGAGCTACGCGCTGCGCTACCGCCGGTCGCCGACGTGGCCGGACGTCGGGCGCGGCGCTCGGAGCTCGGTGGAGGTCCGGTGTGGTGTCGTGCGGTGTGTGCCTCGACCATCGTCGGGGGGCGGCTTCCCGTCCGATTCCCGCGGCGTTCCCGCCCCCGGTGAGCGGCTCGAGGTCACCGGACGCAAACGTTGATCGTCGTCCCCTCGCGCTCACGCCTCCCACCAAGGACACTCGTAGGCACAGGAGTTGCCGCCGGAGGGGGACCTTGACATGCGGGACAGTCATCGGGCGGAGGCCGAGCGGCTGTTGGGGCGGGCCGTGGAGGAGGAGGTGCGCCGCTCGGGCGGCCGCACCGATGGGAAGGTGCTGCTCGCGCGGGCGCGCGGAGCGCTCGACGTGATGGCACGCAGCGCGTCCGAGGAGTACGAGGCCTACACCCGCGCCCTGGACGAGGCGGCGGCCGGCCAGCTCACCTTCGGGCAGCGCTACGCCCGGGAGGGCGCCGGAACGCCGCTGCTGGTGGCCGGCGTGGCGGCGGTCGCGGCCGTCGTCGCCGACATGGCCCTGGGGACGGGGACCGGCACCGCGCTCGGGGCGGGTGTCACCGTGGGCGTCGTGGGGGCCGCGGCGACGGTGGTGAAGGTGGTCGGGTCGCATCTTCCGGCCGCGCACCACCGCGCCGGGGCCGTGAGCCAGCCGGGCGGGCCCGAGCAGTTGCGGCTGCAGTGGCTGACGGCGCTGGAGGTGCGGGGCATCCGGCCGTTCCTGGACCAGCAGCGGGTGCTCGCGGCCTCGACCGGACCGACGAAGACGGGACCGCGGCTGCGCGGCGCGGACAAGAGCGCGGCGGCGCGCGGGCGCAACGTACTGGAGCAGTCCTTCGGGCAGCTCCCGCAACCGGCCCGGTCCTTCGCCGGGCGGCGGGCCGAGCTGGCGCAGATCCGGCAGTGGGTGCAGGCGGCCCGCGCGAGCACCGAGACCCAGCCGACCGTGGTCGTGCTGCACGGCGAACCCGGCAGCGGCCGTACGACCCTCGCGGTGCACGCCACGCACGATCTGAGGGACTACTTCCGCGGCGCCTGCGTCGTCGACCTGCGCGCCGAGGGGCCGGGCGGTTCCCCGCTGTCCACCCGGGACGCCCTGCTCCATCTGCTGAACCGGCTCGGCGCGCCCCGCGAACAGCTGCTGTTCCGCGAGCGTTCCTCCCCCGACCAGCAGGTCAAGCGGCTGGGCGAGCTGTACCACCAGCATCTGACGGGCCTGCCCGTCACGGTCGTCCTCGACGACGCCTCGGACGCGGAGCAGATCCGTGCGCTGGTCCCGGAGCGGTCCGACAGCCTGGTGCTGGTGACCGCGCGGGGCCCGCTGGAGCTGGACGGCCTTCCCGCCCGGGTGCACCGGCTGGCGGTGGAGCCGCTGGACGCCGCCGGCGCGGAGGAACTGCTGGGCGCGGCCGCGCAGGACCGCTCCGGGCCGTACGACGCGGAGTCCGCCGACCGGGTCCGGGAGCTGTGCGGCGGGCTGCCGCTGGCGCTGCGCATCGCGGGCTCGTGCCTCGGCCCGCGCTCCCCGCGCACGCTGGCCACGGACCTCGACGCGTACGGCCCGGTCGAGCCGGTCGAACGCGCCCTGTGGCTGCGCTACACCGACCAGTCGGAGACCGTGCGGCGGTTGCTGCGCCGGCTGGCCCTGGCCGGGCGGGCCTCGCTGGGTGCCGCGGCGGCCGCCGCGCTGCTGGCCACCGACGAGGCGGAGGCGACGCGCCATCTGGAGGTCCTGACCCGGGCCGGCCTGATCGACCACGTCCGGGGCGACCGCTACCGGCTGCACGACCTGGTCCGCTCCTTCGCCCAGGCCCGGCTGCTGGACGAGGAGGAGCCGGCCGAGCGCACGGCCGCGCAGGAGCGGCTGATCGTGAACTACGCCGAGCTGGCCGACTCGGTGCTGCGCATGGTCGACGGCAACATGTCGACGCGCACCAACCGCTTCAGCCCGTACGGCTTCACCTCCCTCGACGAGGCGCTGCGCTGGCTGGACGACGAGTCGAGCTTCATCACGGCGGCGCTGCGGCACGCCGAGGGCGTGAACCAGGCGGCGGTGCTGAACCTGCTGGGCGCCCTGTGCGACTACTGCCTGCTGCGGGGCGACCTGTACCGGCTGGGCGAGATCAGCGAGCTGGCCCAGGCGGTGGACGAGGGCCTGCTGGTCCGCTCGGTGCAGTGGCGCACGGGCATCGCGGCACGGCAGCTGGGCGAACTGGACAAGGCCCGCACCACCCTCGCCTCGGTGGTGGACCTCTACCGGGAGGCGCATCACGACGCCGGTGCGGCCCGCGCGCTGTGCTCCCTCGGCATCACCCTGCACCACCAGGGCAATCTGACGGAAGCGTCGGAGAAGCTCCGCGAGGCCCTGGCGCTGCAGGCGTCCGACGAGCTGGCCACGGACCGCGCCTGGACGATGCACGCCCTGGCGGCCGTCGAGCGGGACCGCGCGCGGGTGGGCGAGGCCCTGGCCCTGCTGACCGAGTCACTCGTCCTGCACCGTGCGGGCGAGTCCGTGCACGGCCAGGCGTGGGCGCACTTCCAGCTCGGCCAGCTGGGGCTGCGCATGGGCGACGTCCCGCGGGCCGAGGCGGAGCTGCGGGCGGCCCTGGACCTGTACGGGCGCACCCGTGACGCCCGTGGTGAGGCCTGGGCGCTGACCCAGCTGGCGCGGGCGCTGCTGGTCGCGGGGGACGCGTCCCCGGCGGTGGAGGAGCTGCGCGGGGCGGCGGCACGCCACCGCGACAACGAGGACGCGCGCGGCGAGGCCTGGACGCTGTACTACCTGGGCCAGGCCCTGGAGGAGACGGGCGATCTCGACCAGGCGGTCCGCGAGCTGGAACGCGCCCGCACGATGTTCTCCCGCATGCGGGACGTCTACGGACTGGCCTGCGCACGCCACCACTCGGCCCGCGTCACCCGGGACCAGCGGGCGGCCCAGACGGGCTCCCTGCGCAACTCCGGCTTCGCCCGCCAGCTGCTGGTCGACGCCCGGGCCGACTTCCAGCGCATCGGCGTCGCCCACGGGGAGGCGTGGACGTGCCTGGAGCTGGCGGTCGTGGACGCGGGCAACGCCCGCACCCAGCAGGCCCTGGCCCTGTACGACGAGGCGGTGGAGCTGTTCACGTCCTACGGCGACCGCCGGGGCGAGGACTGGGCCCGCTTCCTGCGCTGCACCCTGCTTCCCTACGCGGCCCCGGGCGGCATCGAGGTGGGGACGGCGGTGGCGCAGGAGGAGCTGGCTCAGCTGTCCCGCACGGGCCACGGACTGCGCGACGCCAAACTCGACGACTATCTCGACGCGTACCGGCTGCTGCTGGAGCGCGGCGTGACCCTGGAGGCGGGCTGGCAGGCCTGGCGACTCGGCATGGTCCCGAACCGGCACGCGCGCGAGGTGATGGGAGTGCCGGTGGAGTCGGAGTGACCCGTCGGGGTGCTGTGCGGCACACGGGCCGCAGCCGTCGGCGGCGTGTGGTGCCGGACCGCCGGCGGGTGCGGTTCCCGTCGAGGAGTCGAGGAGGTGCGTCGCCCCTCGGGGGCGTCAGCCCTGCTTCTTGCCGGTCCCGCCGGAGGTCTCCGCTTCCGGGGCCGCCGCGGACGGTTCCGTCGCGGACGGTTCCCGCTGCTCGGCCTCGGGGTCGGGGACCTGGGTGAAGTCGACCCGGTTCATGTGCCGGCTCATGGACTTCATCAGGGCCCACACCGCCAGGGCCATCGCCGCGAAGACGATGAAGCCGAGGACTCCGGGGGTGACCTTGTCCTCGTCGACCTCCTTGGCGAAGGAGACGAGGTGCGTCATTGCCAGGCTTGCGCTTGCGCTCATGTCAGGCATTGTCGCGGATGCCCGCAAAGAGGTCGTCCTCGGGGAGGGAGGTATCGACGAGGGCCTTCGCCAGCTCGTACTCCTCCGTCGGCCAGACCTCCTTCTGGATCTCCATGGGCACCTTGAACCAGCCCCCGTCCGGGTCGATCTGCGTGGCGTGGGCGATCAGCGCCTTGTCGCGGATCTCGTAGAACTCGGCACACGGGATGTGCGTGGTGAGCGTGCGCTGCTTCATGCCGAACTCTTCCCAGCGCTTGAGCCAGTCCCCGTAGGGGGACTCCAGGCCGCGGTCGAGCATCGCCTGATGCAGGGCCTCGGTGCGCGGGCGGTTGAAGCCCTGGTTGTAGTAGAGCTTCTGCGGCTGGTAGGCGGGGCCGTACTCGGCCTCCGGGTACTTCTCGGTGTCCGCGGCCGACTCGAACGCCACCATGGAGATCTTGTGGGTCATGATGTGGTCGGGGTGCGGGTAGCCGCCGTTCTCGTCGTAGGTGGTGATCACCTGCGGACGGAACGCGCGGATCTTGCGCACCAGCTCACCGGCCGCGTGGTCCACGTCCTCCAGGGCGAAGCAGCCCTCCGGCAGCGGCGGCAGCGGGTCGCCCTCGGGCAGCCCGGAGTCGACGAAGCCGAGCCACTCCTGCTTGACGCCCAGGATCTCCCGGGCCTCGTCCATCTCCTTCTTGCGCACCTCGTGGATGTGCTCCTCGATGTACGCGTCGCCCTGGAGCTTCGGATTGAGGATGGAGCCGCGTTCCCCGCCCGTGCAGGTCACGACCAGCACGTCCACCCCCTCGGACACGTACTTCGCCATGGTCGCGGCGCCCTTGCTCGACTCGTCGTCGGGGTGGGCGTGAACGGCCATCAGTCGCAACTGGTCAGTCAAGACTCAATCCTCAGTAAGTCGGCGCCCTGTGTGCGTCGGCGCAATCAGCGGCTTCTATAGTGACCGAATCGGGGGGCGAATAATTCCGGGGCCCGGCCCCGGAGCCCCTTCCGGGACCTTCGTCCCGGCCCTGCCAGGAGGACGATCATGAGTACGGCGAGCACGCGACCGCCCGAGGGCCGTTACGGCCGTTCCTCGGACGAGCGCGCCGACCGCACGCTCAAGGTCGTGGGCGCCGTCCTCGCGGTGGCACTGCTGGGGCTCGTGGGCTGGTTCGGCTACCACTACGTGGCCCAGAACGAGATCAGCGCCGAGGTGATCAGCTTCGAGCCGGGTGAGAAGTCCGTCCGGGTGCATCTGGAGGTCCGCAAGGACGCCGGCACCGACGGCTACTGCACCGTGCGCTCGCAGGCCGAGAACGGCGCCGAGGTGGGCCGGGCCGACTTCCGCTTCGACGGGGACGGGACCCGCATCGACAAGGTCGTCACCCTCCGTACGACCTCCCCGGGCACCACCGCCGAGCTGCTCGGCTGCCACACCGGCTGAGACTGCTCGACGTCACCTGGAATACGCAGGGCCTGACCTGCATTGACGTGATTGTCGTCGCATATGTCCTCCCCCTCGGGCCCCTGAATTGTTAGGCTCGTGGTTTCGCCCTTCCGTGAAGGAACATTCTTCTGGGTAGGGCGATGCTTTGTATTCCCAGTACCTACGAGGAGCACCTGTGACCCAGACCAGCGAGAACGTCACCTGGCTGACCCAGGAGGCGTACAACAAGCTCAAGGCTGAGCTTGAGTACCTTACTGGTCCCGCGCGGGCGGAGATCTCCGCGAAGATCGCCGCGGCGCGCGAGGAGGGCGACCTGCGTGAGAACGGCGGGTACCACGCGGCCAAGGAGGAGCAGGGCAAGCAGGAGCTCCGCGTGCGCCAGCTCACCCAGCTCCTGGAGAGCGCCAAGGTCGGTGAGGCGCCCGCGGCGGACGGTGCGGTGGCGCCGGGCATGGTCGTCACGATCGCGTTCGACGGGGACGAGGACGACACGCTGACGTTCCTGCTCGCTTCCCGGGAGTACGCGAGCTCGGACATCGAGACCTACTCGCCGCAGTCCCCGCTGGGCAGCGGCGTGATCGGCCACAAGGTCGGCGAGGACGCCGAGTACGAGCTGCCGAACGGCAAGAAGGCCCTGGTGAAGATCCTCAAGGCCGAGCCGTACGAGGGCTGACCGGCCCCACCCCGTCTTCGGAAGTGCCCCCGGCGCCGCAGCGGCGCCGGGGCCTTGTCATGCCGTCGCCGAGCGGTACTTGCGCACGGCCAGGGTCCGGAAGATCACCAGGATCAGGATCGAGTAGATCAGCGAGGCCCACACCGGGTGCTGCATGGGCCAGGCGTCCGACGGGGACTGGCCCGGGTTGGCGAACAGCACACGGCAGGCCTGGACCGTGGCGCTGAAGGGGTTCCACTCCGCGATGTGGCGCAGCCACGGGGTCATGTGGCTGGTGTCGACGAAGGCGTTGGAGATGAACGTGACCGGGAAGAGCCAGATGAGGCCGCTGGAGGTGGCCGCCTCGGGGGTCTTCACCGACATACCGATCAGGGCGCCGATCCAGGTGAACGCGTAGCCGAGCAGGAGCAGCAGGCCGAAGGCCGCGAGGACCTTGGCGGCGTTGGTGCTGCCGTCCGATCCGACACGCCAGCCGACGAGCAGGGCGACCACGGCGAGGACGACCAGGGTGAGGGCCGTCTGCACGGAGTCGGCGAGGGTACGGCCGGTGAGCACCGCGCCGCGTGCCATCGGCAGGGAGCGGAAGCGGTCGATGAGGCCCTTGTGCATGTCGTCGGCGATGCCGGCGCCGGAACTGGCGGTGGCGAACGTGACGGTCTGCGCAAAGATGCCCGCCATCAGGAAGTTCTTGTAGTCGGCGGCACTGGTGCTGTTGCCGATCTGCATGGAGCCGCCGAAGACGTAGGTGAACAGCACCACGAACATGATCGGCTGGATCAGCCCGTAGATGATCATCTCGGGGATCCGGGACATGCGGATCAGGTTGCGCTTGGCGACGACCATCGAGTCCCGGATCGACTGGCTGACCGGGTTCGTTGCCGGTGCGACCCGCACGGTGTCGGTGACGGCGCTCACTGGGCGGCCTCCTTGTCGTTCTCCTGGTCCTTGGCCTCGGCCACGTGTCCCGTCAGGGAGAGGAAGACGTCGTCGAGGGTCGGCCGGCGCAGGCCGATGTCGTCGATCTCGATGCCCCGGGTGTCCAGCTCGCGGATGACCTCGGCGAGGAGCTTGGCACCGCCGGTCACCGGGGCGGTGAGCTTGCGCATGTGGTCCTCGACGGTGGTCTCGCCCTTGCCGAAACCGGCCAGGACCTCGGCGGCGGCCTGGATGTGCTCGCGCTGGTGCACCACGACCTCGACGCGCTCGCCGCCGGTGCGGGCCTTGAGCTGGTCGGAGGTGCCCTTGGCGATGACCTTGCCGTGGTCGACCACCGCGATGTCGTGGGCCAGGTGGTCGGCCTCCTCCAGGTACTGCGTGGTGAGCAGCAGGGTGGTGCCGCCGGAGACCAGTTGCTTGATGACCTCCCACAGCTGCTGGCGGTTGCGGGGGTCGAGGCCGGTCGTCGGCTCGTCCATGAACATCACGGGCGGCGAGACGACCAGGGCCGCCGCGAGGTCGAGCCGGCGGCGCATGCCGCCCGAGTAGGTCTTGGTGGGGCGGTCGGCGGCGTCCGTGAGATGGAACTGCTCCAGCAGTTCGGCCGCGCGCTCCTTCGCCGCCTTCGCCCGCATCTGGTAGAGCCGGCCGACCATCTGGAGGTTCTCCCGGCCGGTGAGGTATTCGTCGACGGCCGCGAACTGGCCGGACAGGCCGATGGAGCGGCGGACCGCGTCCGGCTGTTTGAGCACGTCGATGCCCGCGACGACCGCGCGCCCGCTGTCGGGCCGCAGCAGGGTGGTCAGGCAGCGGACGGTGGTGGTCTTGCCCGCGCCGTTCGGCCCGAGCAGGCCGAGGACCGTGCCTTCGGGCACGTCGAGGTCGACGCCGTCCAAGGCCCTTACGTCACCGAAGGTCTTGACCAGACCCTCGGCGTAGATGGCGCCTGGCATATGAGTCTCCACGTCTTCGGGGATGACCGGACGGATGTCCGGCGAAGCTTCTGCGCACCAACACACCATAACGCGATGTATCGCGTCTCACAATGAGTTTTTCCGCGTTGCTCTCCGTGAGACGAAAGGATCTTGACCGCGTCCGGGCGGGCTCCTGCGGGTCGGCGGCCCGCTCAGCCGATGACCGTGTAGCCCGCCTCACGCAGCGCCTGCCCCACCTCGACGCAGTGCGCCGGGCCCTTCGTCTCCAGGTGCAGCTCGACCTCCGCCTCCGTGAGCCCGAGCCGTGGGTCGGTCCGCACGTGACTCACATCGAGGACGTTAGCGTCGACCACTGACAACACGCCCAGAAGAGTGGCAAGGGCACCGGGCCGGTCCGTCAGCCGCAGCCGGACCGCCAGGTAGCGGCCCTGCGCGGCCATGCCGTGCCGCAGCACCCGCTCCATCAGCACCGGATCGACGTTGCCGCCGGACAGCACCGCGACGACCGGGCCCTCGAAGGCGCCTGCATCGCTCAGCAGCGCCGCGACCGGGCTCGCCCCGGCCGGCTCGACGACCAGCTTGGCCCGCTCCAGGCACAGCAGCAGCGCGGCCGACAGCTCGTCCTCGCTGACCGTGCGCACCTCGTCGACCAGTTCGTCGATGATCCTGAACGGCACGTCGCCGGGCCGCCCGACCTTGATGCCGTCGGCCATCGTCGCCGGATTCTCCACCGACACCGGCCGGCCCGCCGCCAGCGAGGGCGGGTAGGCCGCCGCGCCCGCCGCCTGCACGCCCACGACCCGCACCTCGGGCCGCAGCGCCTTCACCGCCACCGCGATACCGGCGGCCAGCCCGCCCCCGCCGATGCCGACCAGGACCGTGCGCACCTCGGGGCACTGCTCCAGGATCTCCAGGCCCACCGTGCCCTGGCCCGCGATGATGTCGGGGTGGTCGAAGGGGTGGATGAACACGGCGCCCGTCTCGGCCGCGTACTCCTGCGCGGCGGCCAGCGTCTCGTCGACCACCTGGCCGTGCAGGCGGACCTCCGCCCCGTAGTCACGGGTGGCGCTCACCTTGGGCAGCGGGGCGCCCTTCGGCATGAACACCGTCGAGCGCACGCCCAGCAGGGACGAGGCGAGGGCGACGCCCTGCGCGTGGTTGCCGGCGCTCGCGGCGACGACACCGGCGGCACGCTCCTCCGGCAGCAGACCCGCGATCCGTACGTACGCGCCGCGCAGCTTGAACGAGCCCGTCCGCTGGAGGTTCTCGCACTTGAGGTGCACCGGCGCGCCGACCATCTGGGACAGGTGCCTGCTGCCCTCCATCGCGGTCACCCGCGCCACACCCGACAGCATCTTCTGCGCGCCGCGCACGTCGTCGAGGGTGACGGTCCGAAAGGAGTCAGCCGTGCTGTAGCTCATGACTCCAGCATCGCAGTTCACAGGCGGGAACGACCGTTGTGACCAACCTCCGAGACCCGCTTTGCGCAGCGCCGGTACGGCCTGCCTTCCGGCCGCGTACCCTGTCCCCCAATCTGCCAGCCCTCCACGAAGTGAGCCCCCGGCCATGCCCACAACACCTGAAATGTCGATGGACATGACGACCGTCGGTGACACCGGTCTCCTCGACACGCTGCAGCACGAGGTGGCGCTGTTCGCCCGCCGTGCCGAACAGACCCGGCTCGGCGGGGTCGGGCAGGTGCGCAACTCCATGGACCGCGCCGCCTATCTGCTGCTCAACCGCCTCGACAAAGAAGGCCCGATGGGCGTCAAGGCACTCGCCGCGAGCATGGGGATCGACTCCTCGACGGTCACCCGGCAGGTGGCTCCGCTCGTCGACACCGGTCTGGTGAAGCGCACCTCGCACCCCGAGGACGGGCGCGCGGTGGTGCTGCAACTGTCCCCGCGCGGCCAAACCCGCCTGGAGGAAGTGCGTTCCTCCCGGCGCCAGTTGATGGCCGAACTGACGCACGACTGGGAGCCGGAGGAGCGCGAGGCGTTCTGCGACCTCCTCACGCGCTTCAACACGGCACTGTCCGCCCGGATGAGCGCACAGGGCGTACCGGGGCCGGAGGCCCAGCCGACGTCCTGAACACCCCGCGGCCCGGATCCCGACCGTGTCCCGAACTCCCTGCGCCACGGTCCGGACCGCGCCCTGAACACACTGCGGCCCCCGCTTCCGACCGCGCAGTGAACGCCCCGCGAGCCGGCTCCCGCCCGCGCCCTGAACACACTGCGGCCCCCGCTTTCGACCGCACTGTGAACGCCCCGCGAGCCGGCTTCCGATCACGCCCTGATCACCCCGCGAGCCGGCTCCCGACCGCCCCCTGAACACCCCGCGGCACGGTCCGGATCGCGTATCCGGACACACTGCGGCACAGCTCTCCACGGCGCCCAGAACCCCCCGCACCCGGCTCCCGGCCGCGCCCCGAAGCCGCTGCGGTCCGGCTCCCGGCCTCCTCGCGCGCGACGACCCGCGTCGCACGCGCGCGTGGTGCCCGCCGAGCCGCGCGCGGCTCTTGACCGCGGGGCCGTCACTGGCCTGATATGAGACCGGGCCCCCGTCGCGCGCGGCCGGGGCCCGTATCCTCAGGGTCGCCGTCAGGCGGGAGGCGCGGTGCTGGAGCGGCATGCGTCCCGGGCAACCCGTCGCGCCCGGGAGTTCGAGGCGTTCGTCGCGGGCGCGGCCGGGCGGCTGCTGCACGCCGCCACGCTGCTCACCGCCGAGTCCCCCGACGACAACCCCCGCGCGCGGCGTCTGCTGACACTGTCGCTGGCCCACACGTACGCGTGCTGGGACCGGCTGCACGGCGAGGATCCCTACGACCACGCCCGCCGGCAACTGGCCACCCGCTTCGCGCGCGGCGCCTGGCACCACGGCGTTCTCGGCCGCTCCCGGCCCCACCCCGCGAGCCCCCTGGCGCCGCTCACCCCGCAGGAGCGGCTCGTCCTGGTGCTCAGGCTGTACGAGGGTGTCGCCGAGGAGCAGACGGCGGCCCTGCTCGGGCTGTCCCCGGAGCGCGTCCGGGCGATCTCGCACCGGGCGACGTCGGCCCTGCTGCACCGCTCGCGGGGCCCGGCGCCCGCGGTGACGGCCGCGAAGGCGACGCCGTGAGCCCGGCGGGCGACGGGGACGACCGGAGGCAGGCATGAGCGGGAACGACCGCGACGCGGCCGTACGGCGGCTCCTTCAGGGCCCGGCGCGGCCGGTGCCGCCCGAGATCCACACGGAGGCGGTGCGCCGCGGCGGCCGCATGCTGCGGCGCAGGACGCTCGCCCGCCGCATCATGTGGCTGCTGCTGTGCGCGGCGGCCGTGGCGTTCACGGTGTGGGCGCTGACGGCCCGCCCGTGGGTGGAGCCGCCGTCCGACACGACTCCACCCCTCACCGGGTGGTGACCCCGCGAGGGGCCGGTCCCGCCCGGCCCGGTGTCGGCTAGCCGAGTGCCTGCTGAAGGTCCTCCAGCAGGTCCTCCGCGTTCTCGATGCCGACGGACAGCCGCACCAGGTCGCCGGGAACCTCCAGGGCCGAGCCGGCCACGGAGGCGTGCGTCATGCGGCCGGGGTGCTCGATCAGCGACTCGACGCCGCCCAGGGACTCGCCCAGCGTGAAGATCTTCGCGCGGTTGCAGACCTCGACGGCCGCCTCCTCGCCACCCTCGACGCGGAAGGACACCATGCCGCCGAACGACTTCATCTGCTTGGCGGCGACCTCGTGACCGGGGTGCTCGGGCAGGCCCGGGTACAGCACGCTCGTCACGCGCGCGTGCCGGGTGAGCATGTCGGCGACCTTGGTCGCGTTCTCGCTGTGCCGGTCCATACGGACGGAGAGGGTCTTGGTGCCGCGCAGCACCAGCCACGAGTCGAAGGGCCCGGCGACCGCGCCCATCGCGTTCTGGTGGAAGGCCAGTTCCTCGCCCAGGGCCGCGTCACCGGTGATCAGGGCGCCGCCGACGACGTCGGAGTGACCGCCCATGTACTTGGTCAGCGAGTGCACGACGACGTCCGCGCCCAGCGACAGCGGCTGCTGGAGGTAGGGCGTGGCGAAGGTGTTGTCGACGACGAGGCGGGCGCCGGCGTCCCGGGCGACCTGCGCGACGGCGGCGATGTCGGTGATGCCGAGCAGCGGGTTGGAGGGCGTCTCCACCCAGACGACCTTGGTCTTCGGCGTGATGGCGGCCCGCACGGCGGCCGGCTCGCTGGTGTCGGCGACCGACCACTCGACGCCCCAGCGGGCGACGACCTTGGCGAACAGGCGGAACGTCCCGCCGTACGCGTCGTTCGGGATGACCACGTGGTCGCCGGGGCTGAGCAGCGTACGCAGCAGGCAGTCCTCGGCCGCCAGCCCGGACGCGAACGCGAGACCGCGACGGCCGCCCTCCAGGGCGGCGAGGTTCTCCTCCAGCGCGGTCCTGGTGGGATTGGCGCTGCGGCTGTACTCATAGCCGCCGCGCAGTCCGCCGACGCCGTCCTGCTTGTAGGTCGAGACCTGGTAGATCGGCGGGACGACCGCGCCCGTCAGGGGGTCGGCGGTGTTGCCCGCGTGGATCGCGAGCGTCTCGAAGTGCTGACTGATGTGCCTGTCGCTCATGGGCACCGAGGGTAATGCGCCGAAGCGCTGCGCGCCGGGGGACGGGGGCGACGCGGAGTTTTCCACAGGTTCCGGGAGCAGGTTGGCCAATTGTCGGCGCGGTCTGGTTCGCTTGACGCATGGAGATTCTCTGGGTCCTGATCGCGCTGGTCATGCTGGGCTTCGTGCTGCTCCCCTTCCTGCGGCGCAAGCGCGGCGGTGCGATAGGGCTGGTCTCGCCCGACCACCCGGACGCCGCGGACCCGGCGAACTACGGCTTCGCCTTGGAGGAAGAGCTCGACATCCGCATGCCCGGCCCGGACCAGGACCTGCTGGACGTCCTGGACGTGGTGCAGCGTACGCAGGACCACCGCGCGGCGCAGCAGCTCCTGGCGGGCACCGAGACGGAGGGCGAGCGGCGCTGGCAGCGCGTGCAGGCCTTCGCGGGCGCGGCGTCGCTGGAGCTGTCGCGGCGGCCGGGCGGGGTGAGCGAGGCGCCGGGCGGGCAGTGGCTGCGCGTGTGGCGGGCCGAGGCCCCCAAGGACGCGGGCGGTGCCGCGGTGCACGCCGAGTTCCTGGTGCAGCAGGCGTGGCGCACGGCGACCCCTGGGACGGACGAGTTCCGGATCATCATGGAAGAGGCGAGGACGGCGTGCGGCGAGGCGGCGCTGCTCGCCCCCGGTGACCCGGTCCCGTACATAGTCGAGCTGTCGGTGGCCCGCGGCCTCGGCTATTCCCAGAAGGACTTCGAGCAGCTCTGGCTGAAGATCCTGGACCGCGCCCCTGCCCACATGGGGGCGCACCTGGCGGCGCTGCACTACTGGTGCGAGAAGTGGCACGGTTCGCGTGCGGAGGCGTACGCGTTCGCCGAGGCCGCGGCGGCCCGGGCGCCCCGGGGTTCCCTCCTGTCGGCGATGCCGCTCTTCGCGGTGTTCGAGCACCTCCCCGAGGTGACCCTCGTCGCGAGCTTCTGGCAGAGCGAGGTCGTCACCAAGGCGGTCCACGGCGCGCTGCACGCGGTGCACTCGGCACGCCCCGACGACCCGATGCTCGCCCATGTCCGGCACATGCTGGTGTTCTTCCTGGTCCGCGGCGAGCGCTGGTCGGAGGCCATGAACCAGCTGGTGCACGTCGACGGCCATGTGGGCGCCCTGCCCTGGACCCTCTCCGCGGATCCGGCGGCGGAGTTCGCGGTGTACCGGGCCCTGGCGGTAGCGGGCTACGAGGCGAACGGCGGCAGCCCGGCGAGCCTGCCGCACTGAGCCGGTGAGCCTGCCGCACTGAGCGCCGCCCGGGTCGGCTCCGCCCGGAATTCCGGGCGCCACCGGCACGTTGACGGGTGCGTCGCCCACGTCGAGCGAGGCGTCGCCCCGATTGGAGCCCGCATGTTCCTGTACAGCCGTACGCCCCAGCTGCCGACTCCCGAGCAGGCGCTGCGCGGCCGCCCCGAGCCGGTGTTCACGGTCCCCGACCGCCACACCGTCCTGGGCAACCCGCTGCTCGGCCCCTACCCCGAGGGCCTGGAGACGGCCGACTTCGGCCTGGGCTGCTTCTGGGGCGCCGAGCGCACGTTCTGGCGGCTCCCGGCCGGTGTCTGGACCACCCTCGTCGGCTACCAGGGGGGCCACACCGAGAACCCCACGTACGAGGAGGTCTGTTCGGGCCTGACCGGCCACACCGAGGTGGTACGCGTGGTGTTCGACCCGGAGCAGATCTCGTACGAGCGGCTGCTGAAGACGTTCTGGGAGTCGCACGACCCCACGCAGGGCTTCCGCCAGGGCAACGACGTGGGCACGCAGTACCGCTCAGCGGTCTACACGCACACCCCCGAGCAGGAGGCCACCGCCAAGTCCTCCCGCGAGGCGTACCAAAAGGTCCTCACGTCCTCCGGCCACGGCGCCATCACCACGGAGATCGTCACGGTGGAGGGCCGCCCCTTCTACCCGGCGGAGGGCTACCACCAGCAGTACCTGGACAAGAACCCCGGCGGCTACTGCGGCATCGGCGGCACGGGCGTGTCCTGCCCGGTCGGCGTGGGGAGGACCGGTGGCTGAGCCTGAGAGCTTCGGCGGGGGCTGGATCTTCGAGGAGGGTCTGCGGCCGTTCTGCGAGACCATCGCGGAGTTCTCGGGTTACGAGTTCGACGACTTGGACTGGCAGGCCGTCGGCAACGCCCTGCTCCACACCGATGTCGACGAGCCCGACGGCTGGTACGACTACCCCCTCTCGGGCCGGGTGCCGCTGACACTGCTGGTCGCGGACGACCCCGGCTCGTCCGTGGTCTTCGTGCGGGTGACGGGGAACCCGGACGACCGCATGCGGGCACAGATCGAAGCGGCCGTGCACATCTTCAGCATGTACACCGTGCGCTGACGGCCCGCTTCCGTGACACGGGACTCTGCGGGCGCGCGCTCTGCCCGTAGGGTGCCTGCGTGACTGCGCCTCTGAGTTCCGACAGATCCCGTGCCGCGCTGCGGATATCCGCGCGGGTTTCCGCCGAGTTGCTGCTGGTGTTCGCCGTCTCGGCCGTGGCGTTGTGGCTGCTGGGCCGGATGTGGTCGGTGGTGTGGCCGCTCGTCATCGGGCTGCTGCTGACCACGCTGACCTGGCCCGCGGCCCGGCTGCTGCGCCGGCGCGGATGGCCGCCCGCGCTGGCCGCGTCGGTCGTGACCGTGCTGTTCCTGCTGGTCGCCGCCGGTGTGGTGGCGCTGATCGCGGTGCCGGTGGCTTCCCAGTCCGGGGAGCTGACCGACGGGGTCGTCAAGGGGATCCAGCAGCTGCGCGAGTGGGCGGCCGGGCCGCCGCTGAACATCGGGGACGCGCAGATCAACCAGGCCTTCGACAGCGCGGTCTCCCGCGCCCAGGAGGGCGTCGGCAGCATGGTGGGCGCGGTCGTCACCGGGGTGAGCACCGTGGTGAACGGGATCGTCACCGCCGTCCTCGCGCTCTTCCTGATGTTCTTCTTCCTCAAGGACGGCCCGCGGTTCCTGCCGTGGCTGTCCCGCCAGCTGCCCGGCCGACTGGCCACCGACGTGCCGACGGTGTGCGCACGCGGCTGGGACACCCTGGGCGCCTTCGTACGGTCCCAGGCGGCCGTGGGTCTGCTCGACGCCGTCCTGATCGGGATCGGCCTGTGGGTCCTGGGCGTGCCGCTGGTGCTGCCGCTGGCGGTGCTGACCTTCGTCTCGGCGTTCGTACCGATCATCGGCGCCCTGTTCGCCGGGTTCGTCGCGGTGCTCATCGCGCTCGTCTCCAACGGTGTGACGGACGCGCTGATCGTGCTGGTCATCATCGTCGTGGTGCAGCAACTGGAGGGCAACGTCTTCCAACCTATGCTGCAGAGCCGCGGGCTGGGCCTGCACGCGGCCGTCGTCCTGCTGGCGGTGACCCTGGGCGGCAACCTGGCCGGCATCGTCGGCAGCCTGCTCGCCGTGCCCGTGGCCGCGCTGATCGCGGTGGTGTGGAACTACGTGCGCGAGCAGCTCGTCGATCCGGAAGCCGAAGCGGACACGGAGGAGCCGGACCCCGGAGCCGCCGTCCCGTCGTAGGAGGCCATGGCCCACACCGGCGGCCCGAGCCGACGCAGCGGTAGCCGGCGGCCGGCGGCCGGGCGCACGCGAACGGCCCCGCCCAGGTCGCGGGGCCGCCCCCCGCTTGCGAATCTGCAGGCGAGAGGAGTGCCGCCTCATGATTCCTGCCGCCGCGTCACCCGTACGTCTGGAAGCGTCCGTCGACCCCCGCCTGTCCCGGTGGATGTGGCTGGTGAAGTGGCTGCTCGCCATCCCGCACTACATCGTGCTGTTCTTCCTGTGGATCGCGTTCGTCGTCGTGACGGTGATCGCCTTCTTCGCCATCCTGTTCACCGCCCGCTACCCGCGCGCCCTCTTCGACTTCAGCGTCGGAGTACTGCGCTGGAACTGGCGGGTCGGCTATTACGCCCACACCGTGCTCGGCACCGACCGGTACCCGCCGTTCACCCTCGCCGACGTGCCCGACTACCCGGCGCGCTTCGACGTCGTCTACCCCGAGCGCCTGTCCCGGGGGCTGGTGCTGGTCAAGTGGTGGCTGCTGGCGATCCCGCAGTACATCGTCGTCGGGATGATCGTCGGGGGCGGCTGGGGCGACAACGACGACTGGCGGGGCGCCGGGCTGCTGCCCTTCCTCTCCCTGGTCGCCGTGGTCATCCTGCTCTTCACCGCCCGCTACCCGCGGCACCTCTTCGACTTCCTGACCGGCCTCGCCCGCTGGACGGCCCGGGTGGCGGCCTACGCCACGCTGCTGACGGACGCCTACCCTCCGTTCCGGCTCGACCAGGGCGGGCAGGAGCCCTCAGCGGCGTCAGCGCCCCCGGCCGACCCCCTGGCCAAGGCCTGAGCCCGCGAAGGCGAAATCCGCAGCGGAAGGATTTCCTCCCGCCCTACGCTCCCTCGCATGGTTCAAGAAATGATCACGCGCTCGATGGCGAGGCAGCAGCGGCCCGGGGCTGTAGTTGCGGCGGATCGGCTCTGGCCGTCGGGTCACTGGCGCTTCGCAGGGCAGTGTGCTCAGGCGTCATGACGTGGGCACGGATCAGGTGGTGGTCATGCGGCCGCGTCGACGAGGGCTTGGAGCAGGCGCTGGGGGTCTTCGGCGATGCGGTTGCAGACGTAGAGCCACCATTCCGTGCCAAAGACGATGTACTCCCGGGTGGGGTGGCCGCGCTCGGCCATCGCCTGGAGGCGGTCGGGCCCGAGGCCGAGGAGAGTCTCGAACTCCCAAGGATTGGAATCGGTGCCCTTCCCTCCGAGGTGCTCGTCAATGCGGTTGATCAGATCCCAGTCATGGGTGGCGAAGGAGCACAGATGGCCCGAGTCGGCCAACTGTTGCGCGTACGCAAGATAGGCGGCGGTCAGGGCCGGGGCCTCGCGCCGGTGGGCGATGGCCTCAGGTTCGAGGAAGGCGCCCTTGACCAGGCGGATGCGGCCGGGACGGGAAAGCAGCTCCGGCAGGTCGTCTGCGGTGCGATAGAGGCGTGCCTGGACGGTGATGCCCACATGGTCGAACCGCTCGCACAGCTTGCGGTGCAGGGCAAGAACCTCGTCGGTCCGGTCGGAGCCTTCAGCCGAGATCACCATCTCCCGCCCGGTGTCGGCGGTGGCCTGGGCGATGCGGGAGGCGTTGGCAAGGGCAAGCTCCGCATCGACGGCGAGGCCGATGTGGGACAGGTCGAGGGAGATCGAGCACCCGGGTGGCAGCAGACGGGCCGCGGAGAGGAACGTGTCGGTCTCTTCCGTGGCTCGCTGCGGGTCGCGGCAGCTCTCGCCCATGTACTCCACGTTCACGCGGTGGCCGGCGGCCAGGACCTGCTGCGCCCGATCCAGAGCGTCGGGCAGGGTTTCACCGGCCACGTACCGCCGCGCAACTTTGCGAGCCAGAGGGCCGAGGACCGGGTCGCCTGGGACGCGCCACTTCAGCTCCTCGTCGAGCGCAAGCCCACGCAGGACTTGGGCAGCCTGCGACGAGAGGGCAGCGTTGGTGGCGGGGGTCTGTGTGGTCATGCGCTGTGCCTAGCTGCTCGCGGGATGGATGAACGCCTGCGAGCCTTCCAGACCGGTACTCCCACCTGAGAGTGGCAGAAACGACAGGTAAGCTGAAATTCCCGCCACCGTCGTAAGAAGGGATCGGGAACCTGTGCTTCACGACGTCGCCGTCCTGGCCCTCCAGGGTGCCCACGCCTTCGAGCTGGGCGTGTTCTGCGAGGTCTTCGGGATCGACCGCAGCGACGACGCGCTGCCCGCGTACGACTTCGCTCTTGTCTCGGCCACCGGCGACAGCGTGCCGACCCGCCACGGCTTCGAGGTGCGGGCCCGGCACGGCCTGGAGCGGCTGGCCTCGGCGGACCTCATCTGCGTCCCGGCCTACGACCTCAATGTGCGCCAGCCGGACCACCTGACCGAGGAACTGCGGGCTGCTGTGGAGCGTGGCGCTCGGATCCTGAGCATCTGCACCGGGGCCTTCCTCCTGGGCGAGGCCGGGCTGCTCGACGAGCGACGCTGTACCACGCACTGGCGCTACTCCGACGAACTCGCCCGCCGCCACCCGCGTGCCCGGGTCGAGTCGGACGTGCTCTACGTCGACGAGGACCCGGTCATCACCGGCGCCGGCACCGCCGCCGGCGTCGACACCTGCCTCCACCTCATCCGCAAGGAGCACGGCAGCGCCGTCGCCAACGCAGTCGCCCGCCGCATGGTCACACCCCCGCACCGTGACGGCGGCCAGCACCAGTACCGCCAACGCCCCCTCCCCCGGGAGGGGACCGGGTCCCTCGCCCCTGTCCTGGCCTGGGTGGAAGCCAACCTCGACCAGGATCTGACCGTCGACGCAATGGCCTGCCGTGCCCACCTCTCCCCACGGACCTTCGCCCGACGCTTCCGGCAGGAGACCGGGACCACGCCGCTGCAATGGCTGACCGGACAGAGGGTCCTGCTCGCGCAGCACCACCTGGAGACCACGGACGACCCAGTAACCGCTATCGCCCACCGGACGGGCTTCGGTACCGTCGACAACCTCCGCCACCACTTCGCCCGGCACCTCGGCACGACGCCCCAGGCGTACCGGCGGGCGTTCAGAGCGCTGCCCACCAGCCGACAATCCGCGCCCCTCACAGTTTCACAAGGGCCGCGCAGTACTGACTGATCGCTGTCCGGTCTTGAGAACAGAACCAGGTCGGCAAGCCTGTCGCTCACCGTGACTGCACGGCGGTGGCCCAGACCCTGTGTACCGCTCAAGATCGAAGACCCAGGTAGGGGTCGGCCAGGTCGTACAGGTGCGGCCCGGCCAGATCGGGGACAGGCCGGCGGGCGCGCCGAGGGTCGGTTCCGCGAGGCGGGCGGTGGCGCGACCGTGTGACGAGCCTGGGTGCGGGCGGTTCAGCCGCCGCTTCCGTAGGGCCTCGTGATGATCTCCAGGCGGTGGCCGTCGGGGTCGTCGAAGTAGGCCCCGCGGCCGCCGTCGTTGTGGTTGATCTCCCCCGGGCGGCTGTGGAAGGGGTCCGCCCAGTAGGTCAGTCCCGCTTCCCGGATGCGGCCGAAGATCTCGTCGAACTCTTCCTCCGAGACGAGGAAGGCGTAGTGCTGCGGCGTGATGGCGCCGGGGCTGTCCATGAAGTCGAGCGTCACGCCGTTGGGGATCTCGACCGGCAGGAACGGGCCGTAGGGGGGACTCACGTCGAGCCCCAGGAGGTCGGCGAGGAACCGGGCCGACGCGCGTTTGTCGCGGGCGACGACGATGGTGTGGTTCAGCTGCACGGTCATGGCGGGCCTCCCCTGACGTACCCGGCGAACCCCTGTGGTGCACTCCCTCACGGGTACCCCGGGCGCGGTCGCCCGTGCATGACGAAACCCCCGGCCGTACCTCACGAAAACCCCGAGGGCCCCGGCACGCGGCCGGGGCCCTCGGGGTTGCTGCCAAGGGGGCGAGGTCAGATCGTCGCGGTGTCGATCACGAACCGGTAGCGGACGTCGCTGGACTGGACCCGCTCGTACGCCTCGTTGATCTGGTCGGCGCGGATCAGCTCGATCTCGGCGCCGAGGCCGTGCTCGGCACAGAAGTCCAGCATCTCCTGGGTCTCCGCGATGCCGCCGATCATGGAGCCGGCGAGGGTCTTGCCGCCGCCGATCACCGAGAAGAGGTTGAGGGAGATCGGCTCCTCGGGGGCGCCGACGTTGGCCAGGGTGCCCTCGGTCTTCAGCAGCGACAGGTAGGCGTTGAAGTCCAGCGGGGCGGACACCGTGGACACGATCAGGTCGAACGTGCCGGCGAGCTCCTCGAAGGTCTTCGGGTCGCTGGTGGCGTAGTAGTGGTCCGCGCCCAGCCGCAGGCCGTCCTCCTGCTTGCGCAGGGACTGCGACAGCACGGTCACCTCGGCGCCGAGCGCGTGGGCGATCTTGACGCCCATGTGGCCGAGGCCGCCCAGGCCGACGATCGCGATCTTCTTGCCGGGGCCGGCACCGAAGCGCCGCAGCGGGGAGTAGAGGGTGATGCCGGCGCACAGCAGCGGGGCCGCGACGTCGAGCGAGAGGCCGTCGGGAATGCGGACGACGAAGTTCTCGTCGACGACGACGTTCTGCGCGTAGCCGCCGTAGGTGGGCTCGCCGTCCCTGCCGATGCCGTTGTACGTCGGGACGTTGCCCCGCACGCAGTACTGCTCCCGGCCGGCCTTGCAGTTCTCGCACTCGCGGCAGGAGTCGACCATGCAGCCGACGCCCACGCGGTCACCGACGGCGAACTTCGTGACGCCGGGGCCGACCGCGGAGACGACACCGGCTATCTCGTGGCCGGGGACCATCGGGAAGATCGCCTCGCCCCAGCCCTCCTGGGCCTGGTGGATGTCGGAGTGGCAGATACCGGCGAACTTGATGTCGATCAGGACGTCGTACTCGCCGACCTCGCGGCGTTCGATGGTCGTGCGCTCCAGCGGAGCCTTCGGGGCGGGAGCGGCGTACGCAGCAGCAGTGGTCATGCCGGGGTTCTCCTAGCGGGGGTCGTGTGCCCGGCCACCTTCTGGATCTTCTGACCGGGCGCGAGAACCAGCGTGCCCGTTCGGGAAGAACTCACCCAGACCACGGTTTTGCGTACGCACACGGTGCGTACCACTGGCGGGGTCAGGCTCGTGTGCGTACGACCGTGAATACTGGACGGCATGGACGCACTGCCCGAACCCGCGCAGACGGCCGGTGGCGGCCTGGACCGGCGTGCCGAGCTCAGTGAGTTCCTGCGCACCCGGCGGGCCCGGCTGAAGCCCGAGGACGTGGGGCTGCCCGACTTCGGGCGGCGGCGCGTGCCCGGGCTGCGCCGCGAGGAGCTGGCGCAGCTGGCCGGGGTGTCCGTGGCGTACTACACACGGCTGGAGCAGGGCAACGGCCGCAACGTCTCGGCGGAGGTGCTGGACGCGATCGCGCGCGCCCTGCGGCTGAGCGACGCCGAGCACGCGCATCTGACGCACCTGGCGAAGCCGAAGCAGCACAAGAAGAAGCCGGTGGCGCGCAGCCAGCAGGTGCGGTCGGCGTTGCGGCATCTGCTGGACTCGATCGACAGCGTCCCGGCGTACGTCGTCGGGCGCCGCTCCAGCGTCCTGGCGTGGAACCGGATGGCCGCGGCCCTCTTCGGCGACTGGGCGGACCTGCCGGCCCAGGAGCGGAACTGGGCGCGGATGGTGTTCCTGCGCCCCGAGTACCGCGAGCTGTTCGTCGAGTGGGACCAGAAGGCGGCCGACATCGTCGGCTATCTGCGCATGGACGCGGGCTGCCACCCGGACGACCCGCAGCTGTCCTCCCTGGTGGGCGAGCTGTCGGTGAAGAGCGAGGAGTTCCGCCGCCTCTGGGCGGCCCATGACGTCAAGGAGAAGAGCTACGGCGTCAAGCGGATGCGCCACCCCCTGGTCGGCGACCTGACCCTCTCCTTCGAGACGTTCCGCCTGGTCGACGACGCCGAGCAGTCCCTGATCACGTACCACGCGGAGCCGGGCACCCCCTCGGCGGAGGCCTTGCGCCTCCTGGCGAGCTGGGGCACAGACGCGACCCGCTCGGGGACCAGGGCTTCGACGCCGTCGGAGTGAGAGGCACCCGCGAAAGGCACCCGTGCCTCAGTCGACGACGCCCAGGTCCTCCCGCATCAGCCTCCGCATCGCCGACAGCCGCGGTTCGGCTTCCTTCAGGTCGCGCAGGGCGCCCTGCGCGCTCTCGCCCTCCCGGGCCACGCCTCGGTCGAGGCGCTTGACCGCCGCGTCGATGCCCGCGAGGACCTCGTTGACGGACCGCGAGGCCTCCAGGATCCGCTCGGGAACGATCATCTGGGCCTGCGCGTACCGGTCCCGGTAGTCGCGCCGAGTCTCTTCGAGCTGGTCGCGCTCGGCGTCGCCGTAGACCCCGTCGCGCAGGCGGTGCAGGGCGTCCTTCAGGAGGGTGTGGAACTGGCGTGAGGCCCTGTTCATGGCCGTGTACGCGTCCCTGCGCTCCTCGAAGCGCCGTCGCTGCTCCTCGGCCCGGGTCTCCTCGTCCCGCTGCTGTGCGGAGAGCCGTCGGCCGAGCACCGGTGCGAAGAGGGTTCCGAGGACGCCCACGACGGCGGTGATCATGGCGGTCACTGCGGCGGTCATGCGAGGACCCTACTGACACGGCGGGCCCGCCGGAAGGCGAGGCTTTCGGCGGGCCCGTCAACGCGTTGGCGTTACCGCTTACTTGCCGTAGTAAGCGTTGTAGATCGAGATCGTCGACTTGTTGCCCTTCTTGTCGGCGATCTTGGCGTGGAAGGAGATGCCCTTCCCCTTCGCCGGGTTCTTGACGCTGACCTTGCCGTCCTTGACGGTGAGCTTCTTCCAGGTCTTGCCGTAGTCGTACGACACGTACACCGACAGCGACTTCAGGTTGCTGCCCTTGGCCGCGCCCTCGACGGTGACCGGGACCTTGACGGTCTTGTCGGCCGGGGCCTTGCTGCCCAGGTCCGTGGTCGCCAGGAAGCGGGCCGTGGAGGCGGGCAGCTTCGTGATGCCGCTGGTCTTCTTCGAGCGGAACGTCCAGCTCGCGTCCACGCGGGTGGAGGCCGCGGCGACCTTGACGCTGCGCTTGACCGACGTCGTCAGCTTGTACTCGGCGTCGGCGGCCGGGACCTTGAACGGCTTCTCGCCGAACAGCGGGTCGTCGTTGCTGCCGACCTTGGTGCCGTTGCGGTAGAGGGTCGTGTCGACCGCGGAGAACTCCGAGTAGCCCACGTTGCCCTTGCCGTCGGCGAACAGCGGCAGGGAACCGTAGATCTGGTTGCCCTCACGGACGACGCCGAAGTCGCCGCTCAGACGCGGTCCGAAGACAGCCGTGTTGACGGTCTTGGAGTAGCTCTTGCCGGCCGCGAACTTCTGCGTGCCCAGCGCGTAGGCGGCCTCGTCGACGGGGAACCCGTCGGCGTCCACACCGCCGGACTGCGCGAACTCCAGCTGCCACTGCACGCCGCCCTGGGCGGACAGGTGCAGGGTCCGGGTGCCGGGCAGGGTCTGCAGGATGCCGATCGAGGAGGCGCTGCTGCTCCACGGCATCCAGCCCACCGCGTTGATCGCGCCCTTCTTGCCGCCCGCCGAGGCGCCGAGGCCGGCCTTCACCGTGGCGAGTTCGCTCGCCTTGTAGTGCTTGGTGAAGCCGGTGGCGACCTGCTTGACCGGGCCGCCGGCGATGACGTCGTACTCCTCCTTGCCGCCCTTGGTCCAGTGGCCGTCCCACTGCTGGGTCAGCGAACCGTCGGTGATCTGCGGACCGACGTGGGCGCTGCGGAAGTTGGCGTAGGAGTCCAGCCACCACCCGAAGCCGTAGCTGCTGTCACCGCTCTCCACCGTGTAGTCGGCCGAGGCGAACTCCGACTTGGCGCCGGTGGCCGGGACGGTGATGTCCACCGGCTTGGCCTTGCGGGCGTCCAGCGTGATCGCCGTGTTCTTGGTGAGGTTCAGCTTGGGCTGGGCGAGCCAGTCGACGCCCTCGTACTTCTCCGGGTCGTCGCCCACGTAGATGTTCGTGTTGAGGACGTAGGTGCCCTTGGGGACGCGGGCGGTGACGGTGCCGTCCTCGTCGTACGGCGCGGCCGCCTTGCCCTTGCCCAGGCCCGCGATGCCGGTCAGATCGGCGCTGTAGTTCTTCGCGGCCTTGCCGTCCCGGTCGAGGAACTTCAGCGTCACGTCGTACGACTCGACCTCACGCTGCACCGCGGCGGCCGTGCGGACGGTCTGGCCGCCGCCCGTCGCCGTCACGTACGCCGAGTACGCGCCGTCGACCGTGCCGCCCAGCTTGGTGTTGACGGTGAACGGCACGGAGGCCTTGCCGCCGGCCGGGACCGTCACCGAGGTGGCGCCGAGCTTGAAGAAGCCTGCCGGGACGGCCTGGCCCTTGGGGTTGGTGGCCGTCGACGCCAGCTTCAGCGTGACGTCCTTCGTACCGAGGTTGCGGTACGTCAGCTCCTTGGTGACCGGCTTGTCGTCGGTGTGCGGCCACTGCTGCACCCCGAAGCTCACCGAGACCGGCTCGGCGATCACGGACTGCTTGATGGCCTTGTCGACCTGGATCCGGCCCGAACCCTGCTCGAACGGGGTGTACTTGCCGCCCTTGGTGGAGCCGGTGAGGGCGCCCTTGAGCTCGGTGTACTTCCAGTCCGGGTGCTGCTGCTTGAGGATCGCCGCCGCGCCCGCGACATGCGGGGTCGCCATCGACGTACCGGAGATCGTCATGTAGCCGGCCGGCTTCTCGCCGACCTCCTGGGCTATCTGGTTGCCCGGGGCGGAGGCCGCGGTGATGTCCACGCCGGGCGCGGTCACGTCGGGCTTGAGGGCGCCGTCCATGCCGGGGCCGCGGCTGGAGAAGTCGGCGAGCTTGTCCTTGTCGTCGACGGCACCGACGGTGAGGGCCGCGGCGGCGCTGCCCGGGGAGCCGATGGTCTGCTCGCCGAAGTCGCCCTCGTTGCCGGCCGCGATGGCGAACAGGACGCCCTTCTCGTCGGACAGCTTGTTCACCGCCGCTTCCAGCGGGTCGATGGCGGGCGTGTCACCGCCGCCCAGGCTCAGGTTGATGACGTCGGCGCCCTGCGCGGCCGCCCACTCCATGCCGGCGAGGATCTCGGAGTCGCTGCCGAAGCCGCCGTCGTCGAGGACCTTGCCGTTGAGGATCTTCGCGCCGGGCGCGACACCCTTGTACGTGCCGCCGGACTTCTTGCCGGTGCCGGCCGCGATGGAGGCGACGTGCGTGCCGTGGCCGACCTTGTCGGAGGCGTCGGGCGAGGTGGTGAAGTTCTTGGCGCCGACCACCTGACCCTTGAGGTCGTCGTGGGTGGCGTCGACACCGGTGTCCAGGACGGCGATCTTGGTGCCCTTGCCGTCGAAGCCGGCCGCCCACGCCTTGGGGGCGCCGATTTGCGGGACGGACTTGTCGAGGCTGGCCTTGCGGACGCCGTCGAGCCAGACGTGCGCGATCCCGGCGGCGGTCTTCTCGCCGTCGGTGACCGCGTCCCAGAGCTCGGGCGCGTCCTGCTGCGGCGTCTGCACCGCGTCCGCGTTGACGGACTTCAGCGCGTGGCGCAGGGTGCCGGCCTCGCGGACGTCGGCCTTGGTGGCCGCGGCGCTGCCCCGGTAGCCGACGATGACCTTCAGGCCCTTTTTCTGGGCTTTGCGGGTCGCGGACTTGTTCAGCTCGGTGACGTCGAAGAGCCGCTGGTCGAGCTTGCCCGTGGCGACCAGGCGGGCCGCGTCGGCCGGGATGACGAGGGTGTGACCGTCGACCTTGCGGACCTGGGCGGGTACGTTCTCGCGGCCCTTGGCGTGCTCCAGGCCGATGACACGGCCCTTGGCGTCCAGGACGACCCGGTCTCCGGTGATCAGTGTGATGCGGTGCTTGGCGGTCAGGGATGCCGGCTTGGCGGACGCCGCCGCCTGCTCGCCGTTGGCCGACGCCGGGCTGGTCATGCCCGCCGCCAGGGCTACGGCCGCCGCTGTGGCGACCGTGGCCGCGCACGCCCTTTTCACTTGTCTGCGCAAGTTTCCCCCTTGCAGAAGAACCGGGCGAATTCCCCGTTCACCCGGCCGGGGGTGGTCTCGTACGCATGCACGTACAACCCCCGGAATACGCAGTATGCCGACGGGTGATCAGGTGCTCAATAGACGAGAGGACGGTAGGAAATCCGTCGGCCGACTGTTACACGGCCGTCGGAACTCCGTTACAGGGCCGCGTGGTTGCGCAGGCACGTTCTCCTTGACCGAGATTCGGCTCTTGCGGATCGTCGCCACGCGGGGCGTCTTGCCCGCTGCAGCCGGGTCGCGGGTGAACCTCACGACGGCGGTGCCGAGTTCCTCCCCATGCGTTCGAGTACGCCCGTGATCTCGTCGCGTGAGAACAGCGGAAAAGGCCGCCGCCCACCCCTCGTGCGGGATGGGCGGCGGCCTTTGTCCGGTGAAGCCTGGTGCGTGGATCCGGCGGACCGTCAGACCGCGGAACCGGCCTTCCAGTCGGCCCAGCTCATGTTCCAGCCGTTGAGGCCGTTGTCCGGGGCGACGGTCTTGTCGCCGGTGTTCTGGACGACCACCACATCACCGAGCATCGAGTTCTTGAAGAACCACGCGCCCGGGGTGCTCGGGTCGTTGGCGCCCTTGGCGTCCCGCAGGCCGACGCAGCCGTGGCTGGTGTTCACGCTGCCGAAGATGGACTTCGCGCCCCAGTAGTTGCCGTGGATGAACGTGCCGGAGCTGGAGAGGCGGATGGCGTGCGGCACGTCCTTGATGTCGTACTCGCCCTTGCCGTCGTCGTCCGTGAAGCCCACGGTCGCGCCGTTCATGCGCGTCTCCTTGAACTTCTCGGACATCACCATGATGCCCTCGTAGGTCTTGTTCTCGGGCGAGCCGGCGGAGATCGGGATCGTGCGGACGGTCTTGCCGTCCTGCGTGATCTTCATCTGCTTGGTCTTCGCGTCGACGTACGAGACCTGGTTACGGCCGATCTTGAAGGTGACCGTCTTCTGCTGGACGCCGAAGACGCCCTTGGCTCCCTCGACGCCGTCGAGCGCGAGCTTCAGCGTGACGGTGGAGCCTTCCTTCCAGTAGTCCTCGGGCCGGCAGTCCATGCGGTTGGCGTTGAACCAGTGGCAGGCGACCTCCTGGCCGCTGGTCGTGCTGACCTTGATGCCCTTCTGGACCGCGGCCTTGTTGGTGATCGCCTTGTCGAAGTTGATCGAGACCGGCATGCCGACGCCGACGGTGGTGCCGTCGTCCGGAGTGAAGTTGCCGATGAAGCTGTTGGCCGGGGAGACCGTGGTGAACGAGGCGTTCTCGTGGGCCACGCGGCCGTCGGAGTCCTTCGCCTCGGCCGCCAGCTTGTAGGTGGTGGACCGCTCCAGCTGGGCAGTCGGCTTCCAGCTGGTCTTGTCCGCGGATATCTGGCCGCTCACCTCGGTGCCCTCGGACGTCGTCATCTTGACGTCCGTGAGCGTGCCCTTGCTCACGGTGACGGCGGCGGAGTTGTTGATGGAGGCGTTGTCGGAGCCGTCCTCGGGCGTGATCTTGATCTGGGCCTCGGAGGTCTTCTTCGCCGCGGCCTCGTCGACCTTCGACTGGGAGCTGTCGCCGCCGCCACCGGAGGCGTCGTCGTCACCACCGGAACAGGCCGAGAGCACCAGAACCCCGCCGAGCAGTGCGGACGCGACCGTCAGGCCCTTGCGCCGCTTACCGACCGTCATCACACGCTTCTCCATCGTTGCGATTTCCCCAAAACTCCGAGTGTCCCCGCCACCACTGAGTGCCCCCGCCGGGACTCGTGAGTCCTCATCCGGAACGTTCAACGCTACGGCCGGTTCGCCCGGTTCCCCAGTTCGCGTGGGTGTGGGGATCAACACGTCCGTGACGGACGGTGCGGTCGTTACGGGGCGCGGTCGTTGCGGGTGTGGCCGGTGCGCCGCTTGAGACGCGAAAACCCCGGGCGGCGGTTGCCTCCCGGGGTCACGAGTTTCCGGACTGCTCAGCCGTCACTGTCCTCGTCATCATCCTCGTCGAGGTCCCAGTCCGGCGAATCGGGGTCGTAGTCGATCCGCTCACTGCTCCAGGAGGCCTGCTGGAGCTCCACCCCGGGGACCTGGCTGACCAGGTCGAACGGATCCACGAGGTACGCGAGGGCCTCCGCGGTGTCCTCCGTCACAGCGCTCTCGGCGTGGGCCCGCTCCGCCGTCGGCATCTCCGACTCGTCGGCGATCCGGCGCAGCGCGGACTTGGTGACCGCGTCCGCGTCGTCGACCTCCAGAACAAGTTCCACCCGAAGCCGTACAAAACGTGATGTCTCAGGAGTGCTCATGGCCGGAGCGTACGTCGAGGCCCTCCCGTGACTTTCCCGTGACCCGCGACTTTCACTAACATCGCCCCACACGGCCAATTCGCCAGCATCACAAGGGGATCGATATTCCGTGTCATCCGCTCGCCGTCCGTTGCTGACCGCCACCGCCGCGGCGTCCCTGCTGGGCGCCCTGTGGTTCGTCCCGTCCGCGAACGCGACGTCGGACTCCCCGGTGAGAGACGCGGTCTCGACGAGCCCGTCGCCGCAGGTCACGGAGCAGGCGCGGATCGCGGCCACGACCGCGGACGCCTCGGTCACCGACACCCGCCTCGCCGACACGGGCAGCTTCGACAGCACGCCGTACCTGATCGGCGGGACCTTCTGCCTGACGCTCGGCGCCGGGTTCGTCGTGTACTCGGTGCGCCGGGAACGGCTCGGTTTCTGACGGCGCTTGACGCGGGGCCGGCCGGACGGCAGGCCCCGCCCCCTGCTGACGACCGGGCCCCACCGCCCGGTCGACGACAGGGCCGGCCCATCGCCCTACTGCAGCGGCCCGGTGACCTTCTCGACCGCGGCCAGCAGCCGCCCGTCGCGCACGAACGCGTCCGCCGCCGCGAGGTCGGGCGCGAGGAACCGGTCCGGTCCCGCGCCTTCGACGCCCGCCTCCCGGGCGGCGTCGATGACCGCCCGCGTCGCGGGAGCCGGGGTCAGCCCCTCACGCAACTCCACGGCGCGCGCGGCGGCATAGAGCTCGATGGCGATCACACGGGTGAGGTTGTCGACCGCCGTGCGCAGCTTGCGCGCCGCCGACCAGCCCATCGAGACGTGGTCCTCCTGCATGGCGGAGGACGGGATCGAGTCGGCGGACGCCGGTACGGCGAGCCGCTTCAGCTCGCTCACCAGAGCGGCCTGCGTGTACTGAGCGATCATCAGGCCCGAGTCCACACCGGCGTCGTCGGCGAGGAAGGGCGGCAGGCCGTGGCTGCGGTTCTTGTCGAGCAGCCGGTCGGTGCGCCGCTCCGCGATCGAGCCGAGGTCGGCGGCGGCGATGGCCAGGAAGTCCAGGACGTAGGCGACGGGCGCCCCGTGGAAGTTGCCGTTGGACTCCACCCGGCCGTCGGGCAGTACGACGGGGTTGTCCACGGCCGAGGCCAGCTCGCGGTCGGCGACCAGCCGGGCGTGGGCCATGGTGTCCCGCCCGGCACCGGCGACCTGCGGGGCGCAGCGCACCGAGTAGGCGTCCTGGACGCGCGGGGCGTCGTCCTGGTGGTGCCCGGTCAGGCCCGAGCCCTTCAGCACGGCCAGCATGTTGGCGGCGCTGGCGGCCTGGCCCGGGTGCGGCCGGATGGCGTGCAGCTCGGGGGCGAGGACCTTGTCGGTGCCGAGCAGGGCCTCCAGGGACAGGGCGGCGGTGACGTCGGCGGACCGGTAGAGCGTCTCCAGGTCGGCCAGGGCCATCACCAGCATGCCGAGCATGCCGTCGGTGCCGTTGAGGAGGGCCAGGCCCTCCTTCTCGCGCAGCTCGACCGGCTGGATGCCGTGCGCGGCGAGCAGTTCCGCGGCCGGGCGCACGACGCCGTCGGGGCCCTCGGCGTCGCCCTCGCCCATGAGCGCGAGCGCGCAGTGGGACAGCGGCGCGAGGTCGCCGGAGCAGCCGAGAGAGCCGTACTCGTGCACGACCGGGGTGATCCCGGCGTTGAGGAGGTCGGCCATGGTCTGCGCGACCTCGGGCCGGACGCCGGTGTGCCCGGAGCAGACGGTCTTCAGCCGCAGGAACATCAGCGCGCGGACGACCTCCCGCTCGACGGCCGGGCCCATCCCGGCGGCGTGCGAGCGGACGATGTTGCGCTGCAGCTGGGCGCGCAGCTCGGGGCTGATGTGCCGGGTCGCCAGGGCGCCGAAGCCGGTGCTCACGCCGTACACGGGGTCCGGCTTGGCCGCCAGCGCGTCCACGATCTCGCGGGCCGCGGCGAGGGCGGCCACGGCCTCCTCGGAGAGCTCGACGCGGGCGCCGCCGCGCGCCACGGCGAGCACGTCGGACGCGGTCACCCCGGACGTCCCCACCACCACAGTGTGCATATCCATATTCAGGAGCGTACGCAGTGAATTCGATGATGTCACCACTGGGGACGGCGTTCGCCCCTTACCGAATACGTCACACCGCCGGCGGGTGAGGGGACCGTGACACCTGGACGGGTTCAGGGTGCGTGCCGGCCCCGGAACCGCCGGCGCTCGCCGCCCTCCTCCGTGGACGGTTCGTCCGCGAGCCGTACGACGGGATCGTCCGGCCCGGCCCGGCCCGCCACCACCGGCCTGTCCGCCCGCTCCGCCTTGGCCCGGTACTGGGCGGCGTCGGCGAGCCGGAACAGCCGCCGGGCCGAGCGCACCGGCCCGATCGGGTCCTCGGTGGACGCGACCCCGCAGGCCACCCCGTCCCCGAGGTCCAACTCGGCCGCTCTGCGGCACAGTTCGCCCGCCGCCTTCACGACCTGGTCGGCGGGCGGCCCGACCGCGAGCAGACAGAACTCGTCCCCGCCGAGCCGCGCGGCCAGCGCCCCCGGCAGCATGGCCCCGCAGAGCGACAGCACCGACCCGAACCGCTCCAGGAGCCGGTCGCCGGCGGCGTGCCCATGGGTGTCGTTGACCCGCTTGAGTCCGTTCAGGTCGCAGACGACGAGGCTGACCACGGCGTCATCCCGTCGGTGCCGCTCGATCGCCTGCTCCAGGCGTACGTCCACGGCACGGCGGTTGGCCAGCCCCGTGAGGGAGTCGGTGAAGGCTAGCCGCCGGGCCTCCTCCAGGCGCTCCGTCTGGGCGAGGCCGGCGGCCACGACGGAGGCCAGGACGGTCGCGAAGTCGGCGTCGTCCCGGTCGAAGACGGCCTCACCGGCCGGCCGGGCGACGTACAGCTCGCCCCACGCCCGGCCATGCAGCACGATGGGCGCGACCACACAGCAGCCACGGCCTCGGCGCCGCAGGGCGGCGACCCGCTGGTGGCAGTAGCCGGGCTGCCCGGCGGCGGGCCCCTCGGCGGTCTCCACCCACGCGTCGGGCTCCCCGCCGCCGGCCCACTGCTCGTGCAGGAACTCGGTGATCTCCGCGAACTGGTGCACCGGGTAGGCCTCGTCCTCCGGGAACTCCTCCTCCCCCTCGGCGAGCTCCCCGACGTTCACCAGGACCCGCAGCCACCCCAGCTCGCGCTCCCACACCGACAGCGCGGCGAAACTCCCACCCAGCGCCCGGCACGCTCCGGCGGCCGCGGCGCGCCACGCCTCACGCGACCCGTGTGCGGCCGCCATCCCCTGAGCCAACGCGACGACGGCCGCGAGCCGTCTGTCCTCACCCATCACTCCAGGCTAGGGAGTTTCCAGCCAGACTGACCTGTTTACGACGCGAACGGGGACGACCGTTATCGCAAGGCTCGGCTCCGTCATGCCGGGCCACCGCGTACGCAACCGCGCCCGTGCCCACGCCGCCGCTCCTGGGCCGCGCCGCCACCTCGGGGCCGGAGCCACCGCTTCGAAGCCGGAGCCGCCCCTTCGAGGCCGGAGCCACCGCTTCGGGGTCGTAGCCGCCGCTTCGAGGCCGGAGCCACCGCATCGCGGGGCCACGGCTTCGAGACCGGTGCCACCGCATCGGGGTCGTAGCCGCCGCTTCGAGGCCGGAGCCACCGCATCGAGAGCGGAGCCGCCTATTCCCCCGGCCACTGCGGCGTACGCCGCTGGTTCACTCCCCCGGCCACTGCGGGGTGCGCCGCTCGTTGAAGGCCGCGACGCCTTCCGCCCGGTCGCCCGAGAACGCCGTACTCCGCCACGCCGCGTCCTCGACCTCCAGCCCCGCCCGCAGGTCCAGCCCCTGCCCGAGCCGCAGCGCCCGCTTGGCCGCCCGCAGCCCGACCGGCGAGTTCCCGGCGATGCGCGTCGCCAGCGCCAGCGCCTCCTCCCGGTCCCGCCCCTCCTCGACCAGCCGGTCGACCAGCCCCAGCTCGGCCGCCTCCCCGGCCTCCACCCGCCGCGCGGAGAAGATCAGCTCGGCCGCCCGGGCCGCCCCGACGCGCCGCGGCAGCAGCTGCGTACCCCCGCCTCCGGGGATCACCCCGACGGACACCTCCGGCAGGCCCACCACGGCCGTGCGGTCCGCCACGATCACGTCGCACGCCAGGGCCAGCTCGAACCCGCCGCCGAGCGCGAACCCGTGCACCGCCGCCACCGTCGGCACCGGCAGCTCCAGCACACCGGTGTACGCCGCCCTCGTCACCGGCCGCTGCCGCCGCAGATCCGCGTCACTGAACGAGTTGCGCTCCTTCAGGTCGGCCCCGACACAGAAGGCCCGCTCGTGCGTCGAGGCCAGGACGACCGCCCGTACGTCCCGGTCCTCGCCGAGGGCCGTGCACGCCCCGGTGAGGGACCGCGCCATCTCCGTGGACACCGCGTTCATGGCCTTGGGCCGGTCGAGGACGAGCTCCGCGACGTGCCCCTGCTCATGCCGCCGCACCAGCACGAACTCCCCGAACCGTTCCTCACTCATGACACCCTCCGGTTAACGCGGGTTAACAAGGTCGACGCTTCGATCATCGCAGCCGCGCTCCGCCCGCGAAAGGGCGGACGCACCCGGGTCCGCACCACCCCCGCCCACCCGTTCGAGTGACATCACCCCAACTCCGGCCCAACCGCCCATGGGAGCGCATAGCGTGCGTCCCTTACGGCGCACAGGGGGAGCACACGCATCGACACGCATCGAGGAGGGACGCCTCGGGGAGGGACCGCCATGACGACGAACACGCCGGCAAAGCCACGAGGGACCACCGGGCCCACCCCGGCACAGCCCCGACGCAAGCCGGCGCCCTGCCAGGACTCCACGGCGTCGCCCCGACGAGACCCCGCGCCCCACAAAGGCGCCACGGCACAGCCCCGGCCCGAACCCGCACCCCACCAGGGCAGTACCGCATCACCCCGACGTGAGCCCACACCACGCCAGGACTCGACGGCACCGCACCGACGCGAGCCGTCCGCGCCTCGGGCGTCGGCGCCGGGCGTGACCGGGCCGTTCGCGCCGCGCGGCCGGGGCCGGCACCGTAAGCCCCGCCCCCGCAAGGTCCTGCTCGCCACCGGCGGCCTCGCCCTTGCCGCCGGCGCTCTGAGTCTCCTGCGCCTGACCTCCGGCCCGGGCGCCGGGGCCGGCCCGCTCGAAGCGGGGCCCCGCCCGGACCCGGCCTCCACCGCCACCGACGGCGCCACCCGGACCGCCGCCACCTTTGCGGCCGTCCCCGTCGCGAGTCCCTCGTCCCGCACGACCCTGGGAGGCCCGACCCCGTCACCGGTCACCGAGGGCGCCCGGCCGTCGCCGTCCACGACGGCCGACGCCCCGGCGAAGGCCACCACCGCCGCCCCTGGCGCCCCCGCGGCCACGACCATCCCCGACGCGCCGAACGCCCAGACCCCGGCCCCGTCGCCCACGGCCTCGCGCATCGGCGACGCCCCACGCCCGGCCACCACTCCCCCCGCACCGCCACGCCGGACCACACCGGCCCCGGCGCCCGCGCCACCCGAGACGGAGAAGCCGGCGCACGACCCGGGTCTGTGCGTGCCCATCGTCGGGCTGTGCGTGGACACGCCGGTCGGCCGCCCCTGACACGCGGCGGCACAGCGCTATGGCAAGGGGACCCGGCGGGCGGCTACGGCGTCCCGTCGCGCCGCGTGAGCAGCCACGGCTCCACGACGCCCAGTCCACGCACCGGCCGCTGCCACATCGGCTGCAGCCCGAACCGGTACGCCGGGGGCTCCTCGCCCTCCTTCTCCGCGGCCGCGGCCTCCTCGGCCGCCTCCGCCTCCGAGGCCGGGGCGTCCTGCGTGCGGATCAGCTCCTCGGCGAAGGCGGTGTCGACCAGCACGGCGTCCTTCGGCGCTATCGACGTCAGCCGGGAGGCCAGGTTCACGGTCGTACCGAACACATCACCCATACGGGTGGTCACCGTGCCGAACGCCATGCCGACGCGCAGCTCCGGCATCGTCTCGTCGTGCGCCATCGTCTCGATCAGCCGCAGGGCGATCTCGGCGGCCGTGCCCGCGTCGTCCGCGGCGTAGAGCACCTCGTCGCCGAGGGTCTTGATCAGCCGACCGCCGTTGGCCGCCACCAGGTCGGCGGCCGTGGTCTCGAAGGCCTCGACCAGCTCGCCGAGCTCCTCCTCCTCCATGCGCCGGGTCAGCCGCGTGAACCCGACCAGGTCGGCGAAGCCCACGGCCAGCCGCCGGTCGACCATCTCCTCGTCGTCGGCCGCCTGCACGACCCGTCCGGCCGAGGCGGCGAGCTGCCGGCGCCAGACGTAGACGAGGAACTCCTGAAGCTCGGGCAGGAGCAGCTCGACGATCGGGTACGTCACCTCGGTGCGGGTCATGCCCGGCTCGGGCGGCTCGGTCAGCCCCTCCAGGAAGGAGTCGATCTGCCACTCGGCGAGCCGCGCGGTGGTCTGCCCCGTGGACCGGGCCACCTGGACGGCCATGGCCTCGCTCAGCAGCCCCGCCTCCACCAGACCGGCCAGGCGTCGCAGCGCGAGGACGTCGGCCTCCGTGAGGGCCTTGGCCTGGCCTATGTCGGCGAAGCCCATGGCACGCCAGAAGCGGGAGGCCAGTTCCATGGAGACACCGGCGCTGCGGGCCGCCTGAAACGGGGTGTAGCGGCGCTCGGCGCCCAGGATGAGCCCTTCGAGGCGCAGGGCGAGCGGATCCTCGCCGGAGTCGGCGCCCTGCGCGTCCTCGCCGGAACCCGAGTCGTCGACGGTCACGCGTGTTGCCCTTCCGATCTGTCACGGTCATGTATCGACCGGCCTCAACTCTACGGCAGGTGTGCGCCAGCTCACTCCGTTAGGTTCAGCCGACGGGGGTGAGGCTCCCGGGGTGGCACAGGAACCCGGCGTCTCTGCCGCTGCCCCCAGGGGGCTCCGCCTCCTGGGCCCCCGATCGGCCTGAACGGCCTCGTCCTCAACCGCCGGACGGGCTGGTGAGTCCGAAGCCGCCGATTCACGCCCAAGCTGCGGGCATGCGTGCCGCCAGGGGCGATGGGGCTCCCTGCCCCAGCGAAGCCGAAAGCTCGGGGGAGGGTGGGCGCAGCGGCGGCACCCCGCTCCGCCGGGTCACGGTGCCACCCGGCCTCGGCTCACGCCGGCCGCAGATGAACGATGTCCCCGGCCCCGACCGGCTCCTGCACGCCCGCCTCCGTCGCCAGCACCAACCGCCCGTCCCCGTCCACCGCGACGGCCTCCCCCACGATCGCCCGGTCCCCCGGCAACTCCGCCCGCACCTCCCGGCCGAGCGTCGCGCACCCCGCCGCATATGCCTCGTGCAACCCACACGCTCCGGCGTCGCCCCCGGCCGCACGCCACCTGCCGTACCAGTCCTCCAGGGAGCGCAGCATTCCCCGCAGCAGTGGATCCCGGTCCGTGCTCACCGCCCCGGCCAGTGCCAGCGATCCGGCCGTCGGTACGGGCAGCTCGTCCTCCCGCAGGGAGACATTGACGCCGACCCCGATGACCACCCCGCCGTCACCGGCCCGCTCGGCCAGGATCCCGCCGGCCTTGCGCTCGTTGCGGCCCACCGTGACCAGCAGGTCGTTCGGCCACTTCAGGGACGTGTCGACGCCCGCCGCCCGGGACAGGCCCGTCGCCACCGCGACCCCCGTGAGCAGCGGCAGCCAGCCCCACCGCGCCACCGGCACCTCGCCGGGCATGAGCAGGACGGAGAAGAAGAGGCCGGAGCGGGACGGTGCCGTCCACTGGCGATCGAGGCGGCCGCGGCCCGCCGTCTGCTCCTCGGCGACCAGCACCGCGCCCTCGGTCACCTCGCCCTTGGCCGCCCGGGCCACCAGATCGGAGTTCGTGGAGCCGGTGCGCTGCACCACGTCCACCTCCGACCACAGCCCTCCCGGCCGCACCAGACCCCGGCGCAGGGCAGTGATGTTGAGGGGCGGACGGTCCAGGTCCGACCATCGGCTTCCGTTGGGCTCTGATGCATCTCGCGGCGTCATGCAAGCCACCCTAGGTGTGGTAAACGCCGCACTGCCGATGTGGAGGCACCCCACTAGTCTACGGATGAGTAACCGTCCCCCCTTTTGAGCAGGCAGGGAGCCGCATCCCGATGTCCGAGCCGGAAGAGCAGCAGCAGCCCGACATTCACACGACCGCGGGCAAGCTCGCGGATCTGAAGCGACGCATCGAGGAAGCGACACACGCCGGCTCCGCTCGTGCCGTCGAAAAGCAGCACGCCAAGGGCAAACTGACGGCCCGTGAGCGGATCGATCTCCTCCTCGACGAGGGCTCCTTCGTCGAACTCGACGAGTTCGCCCGGCACCGCTCCACGAACTTCGGCCTCGACAAGAACCGCCCGTACGGCGACGGCGTCGTCACCGGGTACGGCACCGTCGACGGCCGCCCGGTCGCCGTGTTCTCCCAGGACTTCACCGTCTTCGGCGGAGCGCTGGGCGAGGTCTACGGCCAGAAGATCGTCAAGGTCATGGACTTCGCGCTGAAGACCGGCTGCCCGGTCATCGGCATCAACGACTCCGGCGGCGCCAGGATCCAGGAGGGCGTCGCCTCGCTCGGCGCCTACGGCGAGATCTTCCGCCGCAACACCCACGCCTCGGGCGTCATCCCGCAGATCAGCCTGGTCGTCGGGCCGTGCGCGGGCGGCGCGGTCTACTCCCCGGCCATCACCGACTTCACGGTCATGGTCGACCAGACCTCGCACATGTTCATCACCGGCCCCGACGTCATCAAGACCGTCACCGGCGAGGACGTCGGCTTCGAGGAGCTGGGCGGCGCCCGGACCCACAACGCGACCTCCGGCGTCGCCCACCACATGGCGGGCGACGAGAAGGACGCCATCGAGTACATCAAGCAGCTTCTGTCCTACCTGCCGTCCAACAACCTCTCCGAGGCGCCGGTCTTCCCCGAGGAGGCCGATCTGGAGGTCGGCGACGAGGACCGCGAGCTGGACGTGATCGTCCCGGACAGCGCGAACCAGCCGTACGACATGCACACGGTGATCGAGCACGTCCTGGACGACGCCGAGTTCTTCGAGACGCAGCCGCTGTACGCGCCGAACATCGTCACCGGCTTCGGCAGGGTCGAGGGCCACCCGGTCGGCATCATCGCCAACCAGCCGACGCAGCTCGCCGGGTGCCTGGACATCAAGGCCAGCGAGAAGGCCGCCCGCTTCGTGCGCACCTGCGACGCCTTCAACGTCCCGGTGATCACGTTCGTCGACGTGCCCGGCTTCCTGCCCGGCGTCGACCAGGAGCACGACGGCATCATCCGCCGCGGCGCCAAGCTGATCTACGCCTACGCCGAGGCGACCGTCCCGCTGATCACGATCATCACCCGCAAGGCCTTCGGCGGCGCCTACGACGTCATGGGCTCCAAGCACCTCGGTGCCGACCTCAACCTCGCCTGGCCCACCGCCCAGATCGCGGTGATGGGCGCCCAGGGCGCGGTCAACATCCTGCACCGCCGCACGCTCGCCGAGGCCGAGGCGAACGGCGAGGACCTGGAGGCGGTCCGGGCCCGGCTGATCCAGGAGTACGAGGACGCCCTCCTCAACCCCTACGTCGCGGCCGAGCGCGGCTACATCGACGCCGTGATCATGCCGTCCGAGACCCGTCGGCATGTCGTGCGGGGTCTGCGTCAACTGCGTACGAAGCGGGAATCCCTGCCTCCGAAGAAGCACGGCAACATCCCCCTCTAGCCCGCAGCGAGCCCAGGAGGCCCACATGACGATCAAGGTCGTACGGGGCAACCCGACCCCGGAGGAGCTGGCCGCCGCCCTGGCGGTGGTCAGGGCCCGCGCCGCGGCGGCGGCAGCCGTCCCGCCCGGCGCGCCGGCCCCCCGCGATTCCTGGTCCGACCCGTCCCGCATCGCCGCCCACCGCCTGCCCCAGCCGGGGCCGTCGGCCTGGGGCCGCACCTACTGGCCGGCCTAGAGCTCCCGTCCCGAAGGCGCGGGGAACCGCGCAGGGTGGAACGAGTCGCGGGGAACCGCGCACGGTGGAACGACGCGGGGCGCCGATTTGAGTACCGCTACTCAGGCGCCCCGCCCTGCCAGGCCGCACGCTGGTGGCATGCTGTGGTCCGACCCCGAGAACGAACCGCCCGAAGAACTGCGTGACATGCAGGACATGCTGCGGCGGCTGAGCGTTCTCCTGGCCTTGGCCATGGTGCTGGTGATGATCGTGATCGGCGTGAGGTGAGACGCGCCGGGCGACGCCGATACGCTGAACGCATGACAGATCAGCCGCGCCGCCGACTCGTCCTCGCCTCCCAGTCCCCCGCCCGGCTCGGACTGCTCCGTCAGGCCGGGCTCACCCCCGAGGTGGTCGTGAGCGGCGTCGACGAGGACGCCGTCACCGCTCCCACCCCCGCCGAACTGGCGCTGGCCCTGGCCGAGGCGAAGGCCTCCGTCGTGGCGGCCCGTCCGGACGTCAAGGGCGCGCTCGTGATCGGCTGCGACTCGGTACTCGACCTGGACGGCCAGGCCCTCGGCAAGCCCGCGGACGCCGAGGAGGCCACCGCCCGCTGGAAGTCGATGCGCGGCCGCGCCGGCACCCTCCAGACCGGCCACTGCGTCTACGACACACTCACCAGCCGGTATGTCTCCGCCGTCGCGTCCACGGTCGTGCACTTCGGCGACCCCTCCGACGAGGAGATCGCCGCCTACGTGGCCTCCGGCGAACCCCTCTACGTCGCCGGGGCGTTCACCCTGGACGGCCGTTCCGCCCCGTTCATCGACGGCATCGACGGCGACCACGGCAACGTCATCGGCCTCAGTCTCCCGCTCCTGCGGCGGCTGCTGGCCGACCTGGGCGTCGGCATCACGGAGCTGTGGGCGCCGGCGGAGCGCTGACCGGGGGCCCGTCGCCGCTCTTCCCGCCCCCGGGCACTGCGTCGGCGGGTTCCCCCGGACGGTCGTACGTCATCAGCAGCAGCACGATCAGGGCGAGCACCAGCACCATGAACAGGAACGCCGGCCAGCCGACGAGCCCCCAGGTGAACGCGCCCAGCACGCCGTGCACGACCGCCGCGCTGATCAGCAGCACGCGTCCGAAGCCCGCCGGCGGCCGGTCCCGCAGCGCCACCAGCAGGGCGACCAGGCCGCACAGGGCGAAGTAGAGGCCGAAGGCGATCCCGCCGATCTTCGACGAGACCGACATCATGTGCGGGTCCAGGCCGGCCAGTGACATGTCCTGCCGGTCGACGACGACCCCCAGGAACCAGTTGAGCGCCGCGACGCCGAACGCCTCGGCGAACAGCAGCACCGCCACGACCCACGCCACCGGCCTGCGTATCACCGGGCCCACCCTCTTCCCTCACGAAGACACCGTGAACGCTACTAACCGGTAAACCGGGGGACAAGGGTCCGGCAGCGGGCAAAGAATCATTGGGCCATTCGTAGGGACTCGACAAAGAAACCGAGTGGCCCGCAGCACGTGATGACAGAGACCTTGACCACAGGGGACGGCTAGGGTTTCCCGAAGGAGTACTGCGTACCGCGGTGCGACAAGGGATTTCGCGGGTCGAGCTAGCCACGCATCACGCTCCGTGTGGGCAAGCTCACCACTGTGGACGGGTCGAAGTGTCGTGTCGGCTGTCCCTAAACTCGGCTTGTTTCAAGGAGGGAGCCTCAATCGTGCGCAAGGTGCTCATCGCCAACCGTGGCGAAATCGCTGTCCGCGTGGCCCGGGCCTGCCGGGATGCCGGTATCGCGAGCGTGGCCGTATACGCCGACCCGGACCGGGACGCTCTGCATGTCCGCGCCGCGGATGAGGCGTTCGCCCTGGGCGGTGACACGCCGGGCACCAGCTACCTCGACATCGAGAAGGTGCTGGGCGCCGCCCGTGAGTCGGGCGCGGACGCGATCCACCCCGGCTACGGCTTCCTCTCCGAGAACGCGGAGTTCGCGCAGGCGGTCCTGGACGCGGGCCTGATCTGGATCGGCCCGCCGCCGCAGGCGATCCGCGACCTCGGCGACAAGGTCGCCGCCCGGCACATCGCGCAGCGCGCGGGTGCCCCGCTGGTGGCCGGCACGCCCGACCCGGTGTCCGGTGCCGACGAGGTCGTCGCGTTCGCCGAGCAGCACGGCCTGCCGATCGCGATCAAGGCCGCCTTCGGTGGTGGCGGTCGCGGTCTGAAGGTCGCCCGCACCCTCGAAGAGGTGCCGGAGCTGTACGACTCGGCGGTCCGTGAGGCCGTCGCCGCCTTCGGACGGGGCGAGTGCTTCGTCGAGCGTTACCTGGACAAGCCGCGGCACGTGGAGACCCAGTGCCTGGCCGACCAGCACGGCAACGTGGTCGTCGTCTCCACCCGTGACTGCTCGTTGCAGCGCCGCCACCAGAAGCTGGTGGAGGAGGCCCCGGCGCCGTTCCTGTCCGACGCGCAGCGGGAGGAGCTGTACTCCGCCTCCAAGGCGATCCTCAAGGAGGCCGGCTACGTCGGCGCCGGCACGGTCGAGTTCCTCGTGGGCCTCGACGGCACGATCTCCTTCCTCGAGGTCAACACCCGCCTCCAGGTGGAGCACCCGGTCACCGAGGAGGTCGCCGGCATCGACCTCGTGCGCGAGATGTTCCGCATCGCCGACGGCGAGGAGCTCGGCTACGGCGACCCGGAGCTGCGCGGTCACTCCTTCGAGTTCCGCATCAACGGCGAGGACCCGGGCCGCAACTTCCTCCCGGCTCCCGGCACGGTCACGTCGTTCGCGCCGCCGTCCGGCCCGGGTGTCCGTCTGGACGCGGGCGTGGAGTCCGGCTCGGTCATCGGCCCGGCCTGGGACTCCCTGCTGGCCAAGCTGATCGTCACCGGCCGCACCCGCAAGGAGGCGCTGCAGCGTGCCGCCCGTGCGCTGGAGGAGTTCCAGGTCGAGGGCATGGCGACGGCGATCCCGTTCCACCGTGCGGTGGTGAAGGACCCGGCGTTCGCGCCGGAGCTCACGGACTCGTCCGACCCGTTCACGGTGCACACCCGGTGGATCGAGACGGAGTTCGTCAACGAGATCAAGCCGTTCGCCGCGCCGGCGGACGGTGCGGACGCGGATGAGGAGCCGGGCCGCGAGACGGTCGTCGTCGAGGTCGGCGGCAAGCGCCTCGAGGTCTCCCTGCCGTCGTCGCTGGGCATGTCCCTGGCCCGTACGGGTCTCGCGGCGGGCGCCAAGCCGAAGCGCCGCGCGGCGAAGAAGTCGGGCCCGGTGGCGTCCGGTGACACCCTCGCCTCTCCGATGCAGGGCACCATCGTCAAGGTCGCCGTCGAGGAGGGCCAGGAGGTCAAGGAGGGCGACCTGGTCGTCGTCCTGGAGGCCATGAAGATGGAACAGCCCCTGAACGCGCACCGCTCGGGCACGATCAAGGGCCTGAGCGCGGAGATCGGCGCGTCGGTGACGTCGGGCGCGGCCATCTGCGAGATCAAGGACTGACGCCCCCACTCCTGGCGCGGCGCCCACCCCACGACGGGGTGGACGCCGCGCCTCGGTGTGTCCGGCCCACCCCGCGGGGGTTGGGTCGGGGTGCAGCAGTGGGTGTCCGGCCCACCCCGCGGGGGTTGGGTCGGGGTGCAGCAGTGGGTGTCCGGCCTACCCCTCGGGGGTGGGTCGGGGC
>NZ_JAKEIO010000012.1 GCF_021474405.1 [Streptosporangium] indianense | reverse complement strand
GGCCCACCCCGGCGCCCGCTCGCTGCGCACCACCCCGGAAGGCCTCATGTGGGAGCCCAGTGAGCGCTGGGTGCGCGGCCGCAAGGGCGACGTCACCGTCGTCGACAGCCGGCACCCGGTGCTCGTGTGGGAGCCACACCTGCCCGTCCCGCAGTACGCCTTCCCGGCGCGCGACGTCCGCACCGACCTCCTCCGTCCGGCCAAGAGCCCGCCCACGGGCGCCCACACCGGCTCCCGGGTCTTCTACGACCTGGACGCCGACGGCGAGGTGCGCGCGAACGCGGCCTGGACGTTCCCCGCGGACGACCTGGCCGGCCACATCGCCTTCGAGTGGTTCCTGCGCACCGACACGGGCCTCGACCACTGGTACGAGGAGGACGAGGAGATCTTCATCCACCCCCGTGACCCGCACAAACGCGTCGACGCGCTGCCCAGCAGCCGGCACGTGCGAATCGAGGTCGACGGGCAGCTCGTCGCCGACAGCCGCACCCCGGTCCTGCTCTTCGAGACGTCCCTGCCCACGCGGTACTACCTCCCCCGCGAGGACGTGCGCCTCGACCTGTTCGACGCCACCGACCACCACACCGGATGCCCCTACAAGGGCACCGCCTCCTACTGGTCCTGGCGCGGCGAGGCCGACGTGCCGCCCAACCTCGTGTGGACCTACCCCGAGCCGTTGCCCGCCGTGGCGGCGATCCGGGGGCGCGTCGCCTTCTTCAACGAGGTCGTCGACATCACGCTCGACGGCGAGCGCCTGGAGCGGCCGGAGACGCCGTTCACCCGGATGCTGCGGAAGCGGAGCCGTTCGTGAAGCCGTCGAGCAGGGCGTCGAGACCGGCCGCGAGGCCCTGCAGACCGCCCTGCTCGACGAGTGCGGCCGCCGTCTCCCGCAGCGTCGGCAGCTCCTTCGCCGACAGCCGGTGCAGTCCCAGACGGAAGGCCGGCTCGGTCTCGTCCGGGTTGTCGACCACCGGACGCAGCTCCACGGAGACGTAGCCCAGCAGCCAGGCCGTGAAGGCGCGGAACACGTCGGCCGTCGTCGCCTCGTCGAACCCGGCCCCCCGCAGGATGGCCAGCACCCTTTCGTGATCGCGCAGGACCGCGGCGGGCCGCCGGGCCAGGGGGACCGCCAGCAGCCGCGTGGCCAGCAGCGGCACCGCCTGCGGATGTGCGAGACATACGGCGTAGGTCGCCCGGGCGATCCGGTGCAGCCCGGCCCGCCAGTCGGTGTCCTCGTCCCCGTCGGCGGCCAGCCGCTCCTCCAGCTCCAGGTACAAGGCCTCGACCAGCCCGTCCAGCAGGGCGTCCTTGCTCGACGCGTACCGGTAGAGCGCCATGGCCTCCACGCCGAGCTCGGTGCCCAGGCGGCGCATGCTGAGGGCGGAGAGGCCTTCCTGGTCCACCAGCGCCAGCGCGCTGGCCAGCACCCGCTCCCGGTTCAGCCGGCCGTACCGGCCGCGGTCGCTGGCGCGGCGGGCGGGGGCCGACGCGGCCGCACCGCCCTTGCCACGGCCTCGGGCTCGCTGCTCGGTCATGCGGCCTCCTCGTCCCCGGGAGGGACTCCCGACGTGGCCCGGCATCCGCGGGCGCGGCGCGTACGCGTACATCGTAGGTCGCGGAACTCCGGTCGGCCGGGAGGCCGCACCCGGTCGGGCAGGTCTCGGTCAGCGCAAACGGTCCACCGCGCCGACGGCCCTGACCACCGCGCGGTGGACCCGCGGGTCGGCGTTGATCGCCGTGTGGGCGGTGCGGCTCGACGCCCTGCGCAGCCGGCCCAGGACCGCCCCAGGGGTGCGTCGGCCGACGTAGCCCTCGGTGACGGTGAGGTCCGCCGTCTTCAGCGCGTCCTTGTAGCGGGAGGTGCCCTTGCCCAGGTCGACGTGGGTGATGCCGCGTTCCGCGGCGGCCTCGGCGCACTTGAGATGGAGGAGGATCCCGGGCGAGTACTTGGCGAACCGCGTGTCGTACGCGGGGAACCAGGAGGCGTACACCTCCCGTGAGCACAGTCCGTAGAGCATGGCGACGGGGGTCTCGCCCGCGCGGAGCACGGTCAGCGTGCCCGAGCAGGATTCGGACGGCAGGTCGAACAGCTCCCGGAGGATCGCCAGGAACCAGCCCTGGGCGAGCGGGTCGCGCTGTCCCCGGGCCCGGAGCTGGGCGGACTTCCAGCGGAAGAGGGTGTCCAGCAGGGCGGGGTCGGGTGCATGGAAGTCCAGGCGCAGCGCCCCCAAATCGCGGGCCAGCCGGCGTTCGTGGTTCCGCGCGGTGCGCAGCACCGAGGGCCGCAGCCGTTCGAGGTAGGTGTGCGACCCGCCGTTCAGTTCCATCACGGGGGAGGCGACCCGGGCACAGGGCGTGCCCGCCGTCTCGAAGGGCGTCTGGCCCGCGGCCAGATGGTCGTACTCCCACAGCGCGAGACCGCACGCCCTGAGCAGCTCGGCCGGGTCCCAGTGGAGGCCCGGCAGGTGGATCAGGCCCTGGCAGTCGCAGAATCCGGAGCCGATCGGCTTGCCGGCTCCCAGGGCGTGCCGTTCGAAGGGGAAGAAACCCACGGTGCGGCCGCCCTCGCACAGGCGTGCCACCCGGGCGGCGGCGCGCTGGCGGCCCACGGCCCGGGCGAACTCGGGTGCGAGGAAGGGGTTGGCCAGGGTCAGCTCCGCGCGTTGCATGGCCTGCCACGCGCCGAGGTCGGCGGCGGTCAGCTCGTCGGGGCGCAGAACCGTGACGTCCATCGGACTCACCTCAGTTGTGCCGGTCAGTTGTACCGCGAGATCACCGCGGCGTAGTCCGCCAGTGACGAACCCGGAGTGCCGTCGTAGAGGTTGGGGTCGAACGCCCACATCAGGCCCTGCAGTCCACAGGTCTTCATCTGGTGCGCGGCGTCGTTCATGACTCCGGGATAGTAGGGACTCACCTGGTTTCCGGCGCTTTCACCGCTCAGCAGGGAGAAGTGGTAGTACCGCGCGACACGGCTGATCCAGCGCATCGACGACCATGTCTCCGGAACGCGGAGGGGCGGGTCCAGCACGTTCACCCGGCGGTCGTCGGGGTCGCAGCCGTTGTTCTTCGGCTTTCCCGTGCCGTCCACGAGCGAGGTCGGCACGATCTGCACGTTCCGGCGGTGGTGGATCTGGCCGAGGAGCCTGTAGTAACCCACCCCGAGGGCGATCAGCCGGTTCTCGTCCCTCTGGTCCAGACGGCTGGAGACGGCGCGGTGGTAGTCCTGCGGAAAATAGCCGCGGCCCGGTATCAGGATTTTCAGGAACCCGTGGTAGCGCAGCGACTTATAGACGCCGATCTGCCAGTTCACGGCATCGGACAGGGCCCGTAGATACCAGTCGTACCACTTCCGGACCTGGGCTTCGGTGAATTCCTTTCCCCGGTAGTCGCGCTCTCCCGGTTTCCAGCCCGGAAACGGGTTCGCGGGGACGGTGGACGGTCGTCCCGCCCCGGCTTGCCTCTGGGCATTCACGTCGTACGCCCAGTAGTAGGTGTGACCGGGGCGGTCGGTGTCTCCCGCGGGATAGCTGAACTCGCCGGTGTCGTTCACGACGACCCGGATCCCCCAGAAGTGCTCCAGCCCGATGTCCCGGGCCACCGCATTGATATAACGCTGAGCCTTTTCGCGCACGGTCTGGCTGAAGACCATGTTGGGGGTTTCCGTGAGATGGTCTCCATGCTGGTTCACATAGGCGGCTTCGGGATACTTCTCGAAGAGCCAGCTCGGCGCGTGGTTGAGGCCGAGGCTCACCTCCACGAGCGACCCCGACCGCTGGAACCGGCCCAGAGCGCGTTTGACGCTGTCGACGTAACGATAGGAATAGACCCCTTCCCGGGGTTCGTACTTGTTCCAGTAGATCTGCAGATGGGCGACGGCGATGCCCTTGCTCCGCTCCACGCTCGCGCGGTGCGGGCTGGTCTGCAGGGTCCCGAAATAGTGGCCCTTGTCATCCTGGGGGACTCGGACGCACGCCATGATGAGGAGAGCGGCCGCGACGACGCCGATGTGCTTCCGGTAGAGGGCTGCCTGACGGACCGCGCGGCGGACTGCTCCCCGCCGTGACGTTGTCATGCCACGACCTCCTGGTACAGACGCTCGTACTGTGCTCGGAAGCCATCGGGCCCGAACCGCTCTTCAACCGTGGCACGTCCACGCCGTGCGAGCATCTCCCAGCGCTGCGGTTCCGCGAGGAGCCGGGTCAGCAGCTCGCCCGTCCGCAACCGGTCCCCGACGGGAGCACGCAGCCCCGCGTCACCCAGCGCGGCGAACTGCGGAAGGTCGCTGAGGATCACGGGGCGGCCCACGGCCAGCGCCTCCAGGACGACGAAGGGGACGTCCGCCTTCCCGTAGAGCGCCCGCGGCGGAAAAAGAAGAACATCCGTCGCCGACAGCAGCCCCGGCATGTCGGGGACATGGCCGCGGATCTCGACCTCGGGAAGCCCTTCCGCGGCGGTCAGAGCCCGCAGCTCCGCCTCCATCGCGCGCACGTCCTGCCCCGGCCGGCCCCGCATGGCCAGCACCAGACGGAACCGCGCCCCCGAGCGGTGTGCTTCCGCGGCGGCGGCGATCGCCTCGCGCGCGCCGCCCTGCGCGTCATGGTGCCCGGCGAACAGCACGATGGGGATGCCCCGGGCGCGCGGCTGCCACGGCCAGCGATCCAGCGGGATCGTCGGCGGAATCACCCGGACGTCCCCGAATCCGGCCCCGCGCAGTTGCCCGGCCGTCGCCTCCGACAGGGCGACCGTCGCCCCCAGCGGCCGCGCCCGCTCCAGCAGGCGGGTATCCATCACCCCGGGCACCGTGTGGATGACCGGAACGCCACCGAGCAGGCCCCGCCGCAGCCGGGAGAACAACGGGTACGTCCCTCCGATCGTCAGGACCGCGTGCACCAGATCCGTACGACGCGCGAGGACGCCGCCGGCCAGGGCCGCCTGAAGCCGCTCCGGAACGCGCGGGACGCCGTCCCGCGACACGATGGGGATGCCCTTGCCACGTGCCACCCCGGGCGGCCCGTGCGACGGCCACCGTGTGAACCAGAGGAAGTCCCGGTCCGGCATGCTGTCGGCGATCGACGCGGCCAGCTGGGTGTCTGCTCCCGCCCCGCCCTCGCAGGGACCGCTGGTGAAGAGCAGCACCCGGCGCCGCGCCGGCCGGCTAGCCACCGCCACCACCCGCGTTCCCGGCCCCCGGCGGCTGCGAGGGCGGCACCGGCAGCAGGTACACCGCGACCGTGCCGTACGTGCGGCCGTTGAAGGAGAAGAGCAGCGCACCCTGCCGGGTGAGGCTGTGCACCTGTCGCGGGGTGAACCAGGAGTAGCCCTGCTCGACCAACCGCCACGGCACCACCAGGTACGACACCTTCGCCCTTGCCCGGTCCTGGGGCTTGAGCCACTGGCCGATGCGATAGCGGTCGTCCAGGATCAGGTCCACCGAGCTGCTCGTGGAGATGACCGGACTGCCCGCGGGGAGGTGTTCGATCATGTAATGCCGCATCTGCGCGTAACCGTCGTCCGGCTGCGCCCTGCTCCGTGCGTATGCGACCGACGACCATGCCAGGGCCAGCACCAGCGTCAGGACCATTCCGGCGACGGGGAAGGAGACGGCCCGGCGCCGCTTGGTCCGCCGTTCGTGCAGCTGTACGGCCGCCATCGCCACGATCACCATCGTCGGGACGAGCAGCAAGTACGTCACCTGCTCCTCCAGCGTGCCCTTCAGGACGGCGTAGGCGGTGGCGAAAGCTGCCGAAATGTACCAGATTGCCATGAGGCGCTGCGCTGGACCACCGCGACGCAGCAGCATCACCAGGGCAGGGATGCCAAGGGCGAGCAGCACATACGTGGTTCCGAAGTTGGTCAGCTCCTCGACGATGCGCTCGGAGAGGGGTGGTGAGCCACGCGAGTTGAATCCGGTCGCCTGGACCTGGCCCAGCAGCCGTTTGATGCCCAGGGTCTTCACCATCCAGAAGACGTCGAAATGGCCCGCCGACGCCACGACGCCGACGTAGATCGCGTACGGCAGGGTGGCGCAGCCCGCGGCGAGCAAGGACAGGGACCGCCGCCGCAGTGGCCAGGCGAACACGGACGCGACGAGCAGCGGCAGCACGGTGATGAGGGCCGCCACGTCCTTCGTCAGGACGGCCAGGCCGAAGAGGAGGCCGCCTGCGGCGGCGCGCCGGTAAGCTCTGGCCGGTGGATGCCGTTCCGCCAACGGCAGCAGTACCAGGTAGCCCAGCAGCAGCCAGAGCATCATCGACGTTTCTATGAGGACGCGTTGGTTGAGCCGCAGGACGAACGGATCGAGGGCGAAGACCAGGCCCACCGCGACCGCGGCCCATGTGGACTTGGTGAGGCGCGCCACCAGCAGCACCAGGACCACGACGGTGACACTGGCCAGCAGTGCGTTGAGCAGACGCATCTCGTACACCCCGGAGATGACGTCCGGACGCCAGCCGAAGAGCCGCTCCCAGGTGCCCTCGAGATAGAAGAAGCCGGGTGGGTGCAGGAAGAACAGGTCACCTTGGTACCGGGGAAAGCCCCCGGCCTCGACGGAGTGACCGATGTGCCAGTAGTAGACCTCGTCGACCCACACGTCCGCCGAACGGCCGAACCCGAGCACGCGAACAAGGCCGGTGAGCAGAGCGGCCGAGCCGGCCGCCATCCAGAGCCTGCCCACGCGCCACGCCCGAAGCCGCGCCACCGACACCGGGATCGCCTTGCTCATGGTGGTCATCATCGGGCATCTCCTACTGGGCCGTAGCTCGCCCGGGCGCTGTCCGGGAACAGATAGATCTCCGGCACCAGGGGGAGGGCGCCTTTGGGGAAGAGCGCGTCCGCCTGTGAGCGATACCCGCGCACCAGCTCCACCTTGGCGGCGAGCTGCCGTGACCACTCCACCTCGACCAGCGCATTGCGCTCGACGAAGCCGAGGTCGGGGCGGTGCTGCTGGTTGTAGGGGAAGTCGCTGTAGTAGACCACCGGTCGGCCACTGAGCTCTGCGGCGGTCCGCACCAGTACGTGGTCCACGTGTCCGCCCACGCCGGAGGGGGCCAGCAGGACGGTATGCGCAGGCGACGCCAGCTGTTCCAGCGACGCCCGTACCCGGCCCAGCGTGTAGGTGTCGTGCGGGGAGATCCGGCCTGTGGCGATGTGCAGCCGGTAGGTGGGATAGATGTAGGAGGACTCGGGCAACACATGACTCACCCAGCCGTTTCGCCCGCCGGACGCTCCGGGCTTACGGCGGAACAAGCAGTCGCTCAGTCCGAGGTGATGCCAGTCCACTCCGAGCCGTTCCATCACCTCGCGGTCCTCCGCACGCCGTTCCCGGTACAGGCGATCGGCGTCGCGCCGGCCCACCTGCCGCAGGTACCGCCGCCCGGAAAGGGTGTACGGCGGGGCGTCGGCCTCTGTGAAGAACGTCACGACCCGCACGTCGGTGCGCCCGGCGGCGTGCGACATCAACCCACCGCAGGACAGGACCGCGTCGTCGAGGTGCGGGGAGAGCACGACGAGCGGTGTGCCCGCGTCGATCGCGGTGGTCAGTGGATCCGCTGCCATGACCCTGCCCCTTCCCGCGTCGCTTCCCGGGTGGCCGCCCCGGTACCAGTGGGCGGACCGGGCCTGCCCAGCAGCCGCTGGACGAGTGCCAGGTACTGACCCGTCGTCCGCTCCCACGAGAAGCACTGCGCGGTCCGGTACGCCGTGCGTCCCAGCCGGCGGCGTGTCGGCTCGTCCGCGGCGAGATCCCGCATCTGCCGTGCCAGGGCGTCCACGTCGAAGGCGGGGACGGCGATGTCACCTCCGTCCATCCACCGCAGAGTGGGCAGATCGAAGTGCAGCACCGGCTTGCCGTACGCCATGGCCTCCAGCGCCACGAGTCCGAAGGACTCGCTGCGGGACGGCAGCACCAGGAAGGCGCAGTCCTCCAGGAACCGCTGCTTCCCGGCCCCCGACACCTCGCCCACCCAGCGGGCGTCGGCGCCGGTCGCGGCGATCAGCTTGGCGAGCCCGGCCTCCTCATCACGGGTGCCCGCGCCGGCCAGCAGCAGCGGCATCGACGGCGCGGCGGCGGCGTGGGCGGCCAGCAGGAGGTCCAGCCCCTTCCCCTGGACCTCCACCCGCCCCAGGAAGGCGATGTAGTCGCCCTCGCCGATGCGCCGGGGGGCGACGGGCGGCTGGTCGACGCCGTTGTGGATGACGTGCGTGGCGGCCCGTGGGGAGTGGCGCCGCACCGTCGCGGTGTCGGCCTCGTTCAGGGTGACGACGTCCTCGTAGAACCGCAGTCCGAACCGCTCGACGAGGGCGAACGGCAGGTGATAGCGGCGGGACATCGCCGCCCCGCTGAGCGACTGGGCCAGCCCTACCACCCGGCCGCGGGAGAACAAAGGCAGGAACCCCGTGGAGAACGGCGGTGTGAAGCTCTCCAGCCACACATCGTGCGGCAGCCTGCGGGCCGTGACCGGCAGTACCGCGTGGTACAGGAGCTGTCCGAGGCGTGGTCCGGCCCAGCCGAGCGGCAGCCGGTGGTAGCGCACGCCGTCACGGATCTCCGCGCCGCCGCGCGCCGCCACCGTGACGACTGTGACCCGGTGGTCCTCGGCGAGGCGCCGGGCGACCTTGTCCACGAGCAGCGCGCCGCCGCCGTGGTAGTGCGGATTGCGCAGGTCGTCGAAGGTCGAGATCACCACATGCTGCCCGCCGCCGGGAGGCGACGGAGGAACTCGCGACGCCGGCACCCACGTCAGGGCCTCGGCCGCGACCGCGTCGGGCGACGCGGCGGCGTCCACGAGGCGCACGGACGGCAGCCGGGCGGCCCACTGGCGGTAGCGGTCCCGGCAGTTCGCCAGGGCGCTGCTCGGGTACTCGCCGTCGCGCTCCGCCAGCACCGCCGGCTCCGCGTCCAGAAGCAGGTTGACCTGGTACGTCCTCGCCAGCCGTGCGAAGGCGGCCACCAGCCGCGAGCCGGGAGCGGGGTCGATCTTGACGAGCCCGTCGAGCGGACCACGGTCGGTCACCACGGCGGCCGGCCGCCCCCGGGAGGCAAGACGCGCCCGGCCCCTCGCCCGCGTGAGACCCGCGGCGAGTGCTGCCGCGTCCACCCAGCCGTGCATCCGGCCCACCCACGCGCCGATGCCCGAGCAAGGCGACCCGGGCTTCCCGGGGGACGCGGTGAACCGCGACCGCATGCGCTGGGGCAGGCGCCGGCAGACGACGCAGCCGTAGCAGTACCGGGTCGTCACCGCGTACCCGTGTGCACGCAGGTCCGTCGTCATCCGCGAGACCAGCGACGACTTGCCGGCGCCGTCCGGTCCGGACACACAGACCAGCAGGGGGCGCTGTGTCATGACTGGAGCATCCTTCGCCTCTTGGCGACCACGAGCGGCACCCGCAGGGCGGCCTCACGCGCCGCGACCCGGGCCCGTCCGTGCCGCAGCAGGTGCAGCGCGTGCACCGTGCCCACGCGCAGGGACGCGCCCACCGGGAGCGGCACCGGCAGCCTGACCGGCGCGCCCTCGTCCAGCCGGCGCATCGCCCCGACCGCCACGGCCAGGGCCCGGTCGCCCCCGGCCGCCCAGCCCTCACCGGCCGCCTCGTGCCGGGCCTCGGCCACGACGTCCGGCGCCAGGAGCTTCCGCAGCGCGAACAGCTCCGACAGATCGAAGGTGAGGTTCTGGAACAGGCCGTGCGCCAGCCAGATCCGCAGCTCGTCCGCCGGGCACGGCACCAGCCACGCACCTCCGGACGGGACGGCCCGCTCGAAGAGCCGACTCGTGGGCATCACCGGCACGCCGAACCACGACACGGCGGTGTGCAGATGGGCCGCCGGGCCGCTGCGCGGTTCCAGCAGCACCTTCGTCGAACGCTCCAGCCAGTACGTGTCACGGTCGACGTACCAGCCGTCGAGGACGTCGCACGCCGCTTCCCAGCATCCGTCGGGCACCACCAGGTCGAAGTTGCCGTAGACGTAGTCGCCGGCCAGGTCCGCCTTGATGAGCACGGTGGGAATGCCGGCGGCGTACAGACGGCCGGTCACCTCCGTCAGGTTCTCCCGGAACAGCTCGTTCGCGGTGTCCACCTCGGTGACCACGTCCGCCAGTTGCCCCGGGTAGGCACGCGCGAGGCGTCCCTCCACCTGGTTGTCGCGGGCGATCCGCAGCGCGTGACGCAGTGCGGCGTCACCGGCCGGAAGGGGGTTGTCCCGCCAGACGGCCTCCACGAGCAGACGGTCGGGCCGCTCCTGCGTGTCGGTGTCGGCGTCGGCAGGGTGGGTTCTCATATGCGTCATTGCTCCGCCCGGTTGCTCGGTGGTCGTCGCTTCGAGGCCGGCGGACCGATCCGCCGACGAGGGCTCGGTGGTGACCTCGTTCTGGTCCTCCGCCGGATCCGGCGCTCCCGGCCGCCGCAGGAATCGCTCCACGGCCCGGATCCCGATGGCCGTCGCGGCGATCAGCCACACCAGCGGGAACGGGCGCAGCAGCACGAGCAGCGCCGTGAGCAGCAGCGGCTCCACCAGCGGCGTGTGCCGGAGGAGTGCCGTTCCCTGGCGGCGCACGAGCCGCCCCAGCAGTAGGGCGAGCGCGGCGGTGGCGCCAGCGGCCCCGCCGATGGCGATGCCCTGCACGCCGCCGATGCGCCAGCCCGCCAGCAGCGCGAGCGTGTAGACCACCAGCCCGGCGATCTGCCAGCGCGCGCACGCGTAGTCGTCCACGGCCTGGGAGAAGGTGACGGCGAGGTTGACCGCTCCGAGGGCGAACCCGGTGAGGGCGGTGAAGACCATCAGGGTGCTCATCGAGCTGTAGTCGGCCGGGAAGACCGTGCCGAGGACGGGTCCCGGCACGGTGGCCAGTGTCGCCGTGAGCGGCAGGGACCCCAGGACGTACATCCGTACGGCGCTGGCGCTGAGCCGACTGCCGGCCCGCCGTCGGGACAGGGCGGGGAAGAACGCCAGGGACACCGCGCTGGCCACGAACAGCGGCACGCGCGAGAGGGTGACGCTCGCCTGGTAACTCGCCGCTTCCGCGGGTTCGGTGGGCAGCATCGTCACCAGCACCACGTCGACCGCCGCCATGAGCGCCACCAGCCCCTGCAGCCGGGCGATGCCGAGGGCCCGCCGCCACAGGTCCCGGTTGGCCGACGCGCTGCGCCAGGGCCGTCCGCTGCCGCTGGGCAGCGACGGCCACCACAGCAGGAACGGCAGGGCGCCGATCCCGAAGGCCGCCAGTGCGCCGGTGTCGCCCAGTCCGAGGGCCACGACCAGGAACACCCCGACCGCCATCTTCACCAGCACCTCGGCCACGTGCAGCAGCGACAGCGTCCGCATCCGCTCCACGCCCTGGAGCCAGCCCGCGGTCACCGTCGTCATGTAGATCAGGAAGGTGCTCAGGGCCAGCGCCAGCGTCGTGGCGGGCCCCGCGAACCGGGTGGCCACGGCGGCGACGACACCGCCCATGACGAGGCCGCCGCCGATGCTCGTGATGACCGCGAAGCGGCCGGCGTCGCCCCGCTCGGCATCCGACCGGGCACGGGCCAGTGCCTGCGCCAGCACCCACGGCACCGTCACCGTCGCCACGGTGGCCGCGCTCAGCAGCAGCCATTGCCCGGCGACGAACCGCGCGTAGGAGCCGACGTCCAGCAGCCTGGTCAGGACAAGGGCGTACCCGTAGTTCACGGCGCCCACGGCGAGGGCCGCCCCGGTGAACCAGCGGGCGCCGTGTACGGCCTTCACCACGTCCGGGCGGCTGGCCGGACGGTGCATCGTCGCGGAACGCGGGGCACTCATGCGGGCTCCCGCCGGTCCCGGGCAGCGGGCTGGTCGGTGGTCGGCCACGGCCGGACGTCCTCACCGGGGCTGTCCGTCTCCGGCGCGACGAGTTCCTCGCGCCGGTGCGCCAGCCGGAAGGCCGCGTCGGGCACTCCGAGCCGTCGCAGCGCCTGGAACGCGCGCAACTCGTCGCAGCCGTGCAGCAGCAACTGGAAGGCGTCGCCCTGGCGGGTCCACCGGTCGGTCTCCCGCAGCAGGGTCTTCAGGGTGCGTTCGACGTGGTCGCCGTTCGGGGACCGGAACGAGGTGAGGACCGTCAGGTCGCTGTCCCGCCGGCGCGACCTGCGGTGCCGACGCACGCGCCCGGCCTCTTCGAGGATCACCTGGGCGAGCCGCTCGGCGCTGTCGTCCCACGAGAACCGCGCGCTCCAGGCGCGGCAGCGCCGGTCGGCCCGGTCGCGGGCATCGGCGTCGGACAGTTCGGTGAGGGCCGTGGCGAGCGCGTCGGACAGCGGCCCGCCGTCGGGGACCAGCCAGCCGTTGTGGCCCTGGCGGACGGCGTCGCGCAGTCCTGGGACGTCGAAGGCGACCGCGGGGGTGCCCATGGAATTGGCCTCGATCACGGTCAGGCCCCAGCCCTCGGCGACGGAGGGCACCACGGTCAGCCACGCGCCGCCGAGCAGGGCCCGCTTGCGCTCCTCGGTGACATGGCCGTGGAAGGTGACGGTCGAGTCGAGGCCGAGCCGGCGGGCGAGTGCGCGCAGGTCGGGCAGTTCACCGCCGTCGCCCGCGAGATCCACCCGCAGGCCGGGCCACCGTTCGCGGAGTGCGGGCAGGGCCCGCAGCAGGAGGTCCACGCGCTTTTGCGGGGTCATCCGGGTGACGACGGCGATGGTCGGTGCGGCGGCCCGGACGACCGGGACGGTCGACGGGCTCGGGCTGCCGTTGGGCACCAGATAGACGGGATTGCGGAAACCGAGTTCGGCGCGGACCCCTTCCCGCGTGGAGGGGGAGACGGCGACGATGGCGTGCCCGCGGTACACCAGGCGGCTGATCTGCTTCTCCAGCAGTCGCCCGACGGCGTTCATGGGCCACCGGAAGAACAGGTCGAACTGCTTCTGGTGGATGTGGTGGATGACGCACACGTCCGCGGTCCAGCGGGGTGTGAACAGGGGGGAGAAGAACGGTATGCCGTTCTGGAAGTCGACCACGGCGTCGTAGGTGTGCCGGTTCCCGAGCAGGTGCCGGGCCGCGGCGGGGTAGACGCCGTAGGTGCCGCCGTCGCGCAGCACGCGCACACCGTCGGTCCACTCGACGGGCCGGGAGCCCGGGAAGCGCGCGGTGAAGAGGGTCACCCGGGCGCCGGACCGGGCCAGCCGCCTGGCGATCTCGAAGCAGTACGCCTCCGCTCCGCCGGCCTGGGGGTGGGCCGGATCTCGCCAGTTGAGGAACAGCACGTTGGTCCGGGCGAGGTGCTCGAGTGCATTCATGACGTGTCACCGTGAGAGGGAGATGCGCAGCACGTCCGCCATGGAGCGGATGCCGTCGTGTCGGGCGGAGAACGTCGATCCGGGCATGTCCGTCCAGGCGACCGGGACCTCGACGACCGTGCCGCCGGCCCGCACGATCCGGGCGAGCAACTCCACGTCGAAGGCGAACCCGTCGACGCGGCAGCGGGCCGCCACTTCCCGGGCGAGCCGCCCGTCGAAGAACTTGAAGCCGCACTGGGTGTCGGCGATGTCCGGCAGGGTCAGACGGGTGAGCCGCCGGAACATCCAGCCGCCGCACCGGCGCATCGCCGACTCCTCGACCTCGAATCGGGAACCGTCGACGTGCCGTGAGGCGATCACCGCGGCGCAGCCCTGCCGCAGCAGGGGCAGCACCTTGTCGAGGGTCTCGACCGGGGTCGCGTTGTCGGCGTCGAGGAATCCGACGTAACGGGCCGTCGAGGTGACGATGCCCCGCCGTACGGCGGCACCCTTACCGGGCTCGCTGCACCCGATGACATGGACCGGGGTGCCGGGGCTGTCGAAGCGCTCAGGGACGTCGTTCGTGCAGTCCACGGAGTTGTTGTCGACCACGACGACGGCCGACGACCAGACCTGCCCCCGGAGGTAGCCCACCGTCGTCGCGATGGTGCGGGGCAGACGGCGCTCCTCGTTGACGGCGGGGATGACGATCTCCAGCTCGACCGGTGGGCGCCTGAGACACGGGGGAATCCCCTCGCAGATGTGCACGGGAGTTCACCTCCGTCGCGAGCCGGCGGCGCGGGCGCGTCGCCGTACGTTTACGACGTATACGAGCATCTTGTGCCGATTCGTGCTGAAGCGTCAAGTCGAGGTGGATGCGGGTTGACGGGCACTCCCGCCCGGGCGACGATGTATGTATACGCCGTAAACCACGATGGCGTCCGTCGCGGGTGGCGGAGGACGGTGATCATGAGCGTACCGATCGAGGACTTTGCCCTCCTCAGCGATCTCCAGACCGCGACCATGGTCGGCCGCAACGGCTCCGTCGACTGGCTGTGCCTGCCCCGCTTCGACTCGCCGGCCTGCCTGGCCGCACTGCTGGGCGACAGCGGCAACGGCCGTTGGCGCGTCGCTCCCGCGGACCCCGGTGCCGACCGCTGCGTGCGGCGCGCCTACCGGCAGGACACGCTGGTGCTGGACTCATGGTGGGAGACCGGGGACGGCGCCGTCCGCGTCACCGACTTCATGCCGCCGCGCACCCAGCTGCCCTGCCTCGTCCGCGTGATCGAGGGACTGTCCGGTGCCGTGCGGATGCGCAGCGATCTGCGGCTGCGCTTCCACCAGGGCAGGGTCGTGCCGTGGGTGCGCGACGCCGGGCACTGCACCGTGGCGGTCGCCGGGCCGGACGCCGTCTGGCTCGGCGCCGACGGGCCGGTCACCGCGCTCGGCGACACCGACGCCACCGTATGGGAGTTCACCGTGCCCGCCGGACGGCGGCTGGCACTGACGCTGGCCTGGTCACCGTCCCACCGGCCCGATTCGCCGGCACCCCTGTCCGTGCCGGCGGAGACGGCCATGAAGGAGACCGTCGACTTCTGGCGTCGCTGGGCCGGCCAGTGCCGCTACCAGGGACCGTGGCGGGACGCCGTGGTGCGCTCACTGATCACTCTCAAGGCCCTCACCTACGCCCCCACCGGCGGCATCGTCGCCGCGCCCACCACCTCACTGCCCGGCCGCATCGGCGGCGACCACAACTGGGACCACCGCTACTGCTGGCTGCGCGACTCCACCCTCACCCTGTCCTGCCTGCTGCGCAGCGGCTACCGGGAGGAGGCCACCGCCTGGCTGGACTGGCTCGTGCGGGCCATCGCCGGCGATCCCGCCCAGCTGCAGGCCGTGTACGGCGTCGGCGGCCAGCGCCTGCTGCCCGAGACCGAGGCACCCTGGCTCCCGGGCTACGAGGGATCCCGGCCGGTGCGGTTCGGGAACTCCGCGGTCGGCCAGTTCCAGCTCGACGTCTACGGCGAGGTGCTGGACACGCTCTGCCTGTCCCTGCGGGCGGGCATCCCCATGCCCGCGCACGTGTGGGACCTGGTCGAGGCGCTCATGGGCTGTCTGCTCCGGCACTGGCGGGAGCCCGACCAGGGACTGTGGCAGGTGCGCGGCCCGCGGCGCCAGTTCGTGCACTCCAAGGTCATGGCCTGGGTGGCCGCCGACCGCGCCGTACGGATGGGGGAGCTCCTCGGCCGCAACGGCTCCTCGGCCGAATGGCGTGCCATGCGGGACGAGGTGCGCCGGCAGGTGCTGAGCGAGGGCTGGGACGCCGGACAGCACTCGTTCGTTCAGGCCTACGGGTCACCGGACCTGGACGCCTCCAGTCTGCTGATGCCCCGCCTGGGTTTCCTGCCGCCTTCGGACCCCCGGGTGCGCGGCACGGTACGGGCGATGAGTCACCTGGACCACGGCGGCTTCCTGCGGCGCTGCTCGCGCGACGGCGACGGCGACGGCGACGGATCGGACGGCGCGTCCGGCGGAGAGGGCGCGTTCGTGGCGTGCTCCCTGTGGTACGCCGCCGGCCTCTCGGCCGACGGCCACACCGAGCACGCCCGCGAGGTCTTCGAACGCGTCCTCGCCGTCCGCAACGATGTCGGGCTGCTCGCCGAGCAGTGGGATCCGCAAACCGGACGCCAACTGGGCAACGCCCCGCAGGCGTTCAGTCATCTCGCGCTGGCGGAGACGGCGTTCGCCCTGTCCGCCGCACCGCCGCGCCGGGGCCGTCCCAGGCACCTGTCCTGACGGCCCCTCCCAGCCCCCCGTCCACGGGGTTGCCCATGGGGCCCCTGTGGACGGGGCCGCCCATGGGGCCCGTCACCGGACGTCCGAGTGGAAAGGGTCGCCGTAGTGCCGCCGAAGCGCGACCGCGCTCTGCTCCACCGTCATGGGCCGGGCGAACAGGTAGCCCTGCCCGAACCGGCAGCCCATGGCCGTCAGCAGGTCCCGCTGCCGGCGTTGCTCGATGCCCTCGGCGATGATCTGCAGCCCGAGCGTCCTGGCGAGAGACACGATCCCCCGCACGAGTGCCGCCTGCCGGGGGTCCCGCGGGATGTCGTCGATGTACGTCTTGTCGATCTTGAGGATGTCGACGGGGAAGTCGCGCAGGTAGCGCAGCGAGGAGAAGCCGGTCCCGAAATCGTCGACGGCGATGCGCACGCCCAGTTCCTTCAACGACCGGAGGACCTGGTCGAGCCGGTCGTCCCGGCGCACGAGCACCGACTCGGTGAGTTCCAGCTGGAGCGAGCCGGGGGCGAGACCCGGTGTGGCGACGGCCCTTCTCACCTCGTCCAGGAACCCGATGTCCTGCCATTGACGCCCGGAGACGTTGACACTGATGTACGGTGCCGCGCCCCCGTCGGCGGTTTGCTGGACGCGGGCCATGTCAGCGGCGGCCTTGCGCAGCACCCAGGCGCCCAGGGGCCTGATGTGGCCGGTCTCCTCGGCGAGCGGGATGAACCGCACCGGCGAGACCAGCCCGCACCGGGCCTGCGGCCAGCGCACCAGCGCTTCGAAGCCGATGACCTGACCGCCGGCGATGTCCACCACGGGCTGGTAGCGCAGGGCGAACTCCTCCCTGGCGATCGCACGGTCCAGCCGCGCGTGCAGGTCGTGCCGCTCGGCCCCCCGGACGCGCAGTCTCGGCACGAAACGGCGCCATTGCCGGTTCCCGGCGGACTTGGCCGCATAGACGGCCAGTCCGGCGCACGTCAGCAGTTCTTCGGCGTCGGCGCTGTCCAGCGCGGTGGCCACCCCCACGCCCGCGGAGACGTGGACCGGCCCTTCGGGCAGTTCGAAGGGCCGGTCCAGCACCTGGATCACCTGCTCGGCGAGGAGTTCCGCGTCGAGGGGCTGCCGGGCCTCCTCCATCAACACCGCGAACTCGTCACCGCTCAGCCTGGCCACGGTGTCGGTGCGCCGCAGCGTCTCCGACAGACGCGCGCCCACCGCCTTCAGGATCCGGTCGCCGGCCGCGTGCCCCAGGGTCTCGTTGACGGTCCTGAAATCGTCCAGATCGATGAGGAGGACGCAGGCCAGGGAGGACTCCCGGCGGTCGCGCAGCAAGGCCCTGCCGATGCGCTCCAGCAGCAGGGTGCGGTTGGGCAGGCCGGTGACGGGATCGTGCAAGGCCCGGTGCGAGAGTTCGTGCCGCACCTTCCGCTGCTCGGTCACGTCCCGCAGGGTGACGACGAGACCTCCGACGCTCTCGTCCGTCCGCAGGTCGCGGCAGTGCGCCTCCGCCTCGACGAGACCACCCCGCCCCGCCACCCTCCAGTGGTCGTGGACGTCCCGGCCCGGACCGCCGTCCAGGGCGGCCAGTGTCCTGTCGACGCGCTGCCGGTCCTGGGGGTCGATGAGGTCCCGCAGTGCGTTCCCGGCCACCTCGGGGTGGCCGAACAGGGCCCGCGCCGAGGGGCTGGCGTAACGGACGGTGGAGTCGTCGCCGACGACCAGGACGACGTCCGAGGTGCTGCTCAGGAGTGTGCGGAAGTACGCCTCACCCGCGGCGTGCGGATCCTTCGCCCGCGGTGGCGTGCGCGGCACCCGCCCATGGGCCGAGCCCTTGGGGTGGGCCGCGGCCACGCCCGCCAGCCGCAGGACCACGAGCAGGAAGAGGACACAGGCGAGGGCGGCCGGTACCGCCGCGCCGCGGATCCGGTCCGCCTGTCGCTCGACGAGCAGGAACGCGGGCGGCACCAGCGTGGCCAGGGCGAGCAGGAAGAGCCGGACCCGGGGCCCCGGGAGGGGCCGCGGTGGCGGCCGGGGCGTCGCCGGCCCGGCCATGGACGGATCCAGCGCGGCCGCCCCCCACGCCGTGCACAGGAGGATCCAGCCGAAGCCGGGCAGGGCGCCTGAGGGCATTCCGCCGTCGAGCAGCAGAATTCCTGCGGCGAGGTCGAAGAGAAGCAGGGCCACCGTGCCCAGGACGAGCAACCCCGCGGCTCGGTCGCGGCCGGCCAGCGGTCTCGGGGGAAGAAGCCGGGACAGCATCGCCAGCAGCATCATGTCGCCCAGCGGGTACGCGAGGGCGAGGGCACGCTGCTGCCAGGTCAGACCTCCCCGCGTGGTGAGCGGTTCCACCAGGTGGATCCATCCCACCAGGGCCAGTCCCGTGGTGACCATCAGCGCGTCGAGCAGGCCGGGCAGGGCACGCCCTGCCCGGCGGTACCGGACGAGACCGAACGCCCCCAGGGCGAGAAGCGGGTAGGCGACGAGGCCGAAGGCGTCCGCCGGTGACGGAGCCGGTCCGGAGACCTGGACGTACGCCCCCTGCACATGGGCCCGAGTGCCGCCGACGGCGACCACGGTCAGCCCGGCGGCGAGCATCAGCCAGGGCCATCGGTGACCGGGCCGGTGGGTGCGGACCCCGAGGACGACGGCCACCGCCCCGGCCAGGACGACGACCGCCCACAGTGGCTGCCGCAGACCGGGCCAGGCCAGATACAGACAGCAGGCTGCCCCGGTCAGTGCGATGTGGGCGGCCATCAGCCTGTGGACCGACGGCATGGCACACGCCTCCTCTGGTCGGTCGGTGAAGCCCGGAACAGCCGTGTACGCGGGTGGCCCTCAGCCCGGGGCGGCGCTCGAGGTCATGGCCGGTCCGCGGTCAGGTCGGATCGGATCACTCAGTACTCCTTCAGCTTGGGGCGATGCGGCGAGTTCGCGTAACCGTGCGGATGAAGCCTGTGAAACCGCCAGGCGTCCCGGCATATCGCGTCCAGGTCCCGGGTGGGGCGCCAGTGCAGGTCGCGTGCGGCGGCGCGCGCGTCGGCGACGAACTCTGCCACGTCACCGAGGCGTCGCGGGCCGACCTCGTACGGGATGTTCCGGCCGGTCGTGCGGGAGAACTGGGTGAGGACGTCGAGGACCGAACTCCCTTCGCCGCTGCCGAGGTTGTACACCCGCATACCGGACTGGTCGCCGAGCCGGTCCAGCGCCACCCGGAGCGCTTCGACGGTGTCCATGACGTGCACGTAGTCGCGGATCGCGGTCCCGTCGGGCGTCGGGTAGTCGTTGCCGAACACGCGAAGCCGTTCCTGCTGCCCCGAGGCCACCTGGGCCAGCGACGGCACCAATTTGCCCGGCGGGTCGTGCGGGGCCTCGCCGAGCAGCCCGCTGGGGTGGGCGCCGACCGGGTTGAAGTAGCGCAGGGACATCACGGCGTACTCGGGCCGGCGGTCGCACACGTCGGCCAGGATCTGCTCGCAGACCCATTTGGAGGCGGCGAAGGGGTTGGTCGGCCGGGCGGGCGCCGACTCGTCGAGCGGCCCGTGCGCCGCATCACCGTAGATCGAACAGGTGGACGAGAAGATGAGCCGGTGCACCTCGTGCTCCTGCATGGTGCGCAGCAAGGACGTGGTGCCGGCGATATTGGTGTCGTAGTACTCCAGGGGCATCCGCGCCGACCGGCTGACCGACTTCAGGGCGGCGAAGTGCACGACGGCGTCCACGGCGTGCCGGTGGAACACCGCCGACAGGGCTCGCCGGTCACGGATGTCCAGTTCGTACACGGCTCCCACGAAGCGTCCGGCGACCCGCTGCACCCGTGTGAAGACCTGCGGCGTGCTGTTGGAGTAGTCGTCGACGACGATCAACTCGTAGCCATGGTCGAGGAGTTCGGCGCAGGCGTGACTGCCGATGAAACCGGCTCCGCCGGTGATCAGGACGGTGGACGGTGCACTCATGAGCCAGGCCTCTGGGACGCCGTACGTTTACGGTGTATATGTACGACTCTGCCTCCGACCCCCGAGTGCGGTCAAGGCCGGACCAGCAACTGGAAGTCGAACGTATACAGCGAGGCCCGGTAGATGTGCGTTCCGTACTCGACCGGGCTCCCCGTGTCGTCGTACGCCGTGCGCTGCATCGTCAGCAGCGCCGCGCCCTGCTGCTCGTCCAGGCGGGACGCCTCCTGTGCCGTGGCCGCCCGGGCGCCGACGGTCTGACGGGCGCTGTGCAGGGTGATGCCCGCCGAACGCAGCATGCGGTACAGGCCGGTCGCCTCCAGGCGGGTGGTGTCGAAGGCCGGCAGGGACGCCGGCAGGTAGTTGCGGAGCAGGGCCACCGGCCGGCCGTGGGTGCGGCGCAGCCGGTCGAGGACGGTGACCTCGCCGCCCTCCGGCACTCCGAGGGCGGCGGCCACGTCGCAGGAGGCCGGGACGAGCTCGTTGCGCACGACCTCCGTGGCCGGACCCTGCCCGGCCGCCTCCAGGTCGTCGTAGAGACTGCTCAGCTCCAGGGGGCGCCGGACCTGGCTGTGCACCACCTGCGTGCCCACCCCGCGCCGCCGGACCAGCAGCCCCTTGTCGACGAGGGACTGGATGGCCTGGCGGACGGTGGGGCGCGACAGACCGAGCCGCACGGACAGGTCGACCTCGTTGCCCAGGAGGTTCCCGGGGGCGAGGACCCCGCGCTCGATCGCCGCCTCCAGCTGCTGCGCGAGCTGGTGGTAGAGCGGCACGGGACTGCCCCTGTCCAGGGCGAAGTCCAGCGGGCCGAGCGCCGGGGCGGCCGTGCTGCGGGCCGCCCGGCCACCGGTCTTCGCCATGGACGAACCCCCCTCGGGTGTCAGGAGTTGCTCGGGAAACCGAGGTTGATACCGCCGTCGGACGGGTCCGGCCAGCGCGTGGTGACGACCTTGCCCTGGGTGTAGAAGGCGATGCCGTCGTTGCCGTAGATGTGCAGGTCTCCGAAGAGGGAGTCCTTCCAGCCGCCGAAGGAGTGGTAGCCGACGGGGACCGGGATCGGCACGTTGACGCCGACCATGCCCGCCTTGACCTCCATCTGGAAGCGGCGGGCCGCGCCGCCGTCCCGGGTGAAGATCGCGGTGCCGTTGCCCCAGCGCGAGGAGTTGATCAGCTGGATGGCCTCCTCGTACGTCTGCGCGCGGACGACCGCCAGCACCGGGCCGAAGATCTCGTCCCGGTACGCGTCCGCCGTCAGCGGCACCCGGTCCAGCAGCGAGACGCCGAGGAAGAAGCCGTTCTCGTGGCCCTCCACCGTCAAACCCGTGCCGTCGACCACGACCTCCGCGCCCTGCTCGGCGGCCGACGCCACGTACGACGCCACCTTGTCGCGGTGCTCGCGGGTGATCAGCGGGCCCATCTCCGAGGCAGGGTCGTCACCGGGGCCGATCCTCAGCTTCTTCGCCCGCTCGGCGATCTTGCCGACCAGCTCGTCACCGATGTCACCCACGGCCACGACCACCGACACGGCCATGCAGCGCTCGCCCGCCGAGCCGTACGCCGCGTTGATCGCCTGGTCGGCGGCGAGTTCCAGATCGGCGTCGGGCAGCACCAGCATGTGGTTCTTGGCGCCGCCGAGCGCCTGCACCCGCTTGCCGTGCTCGACGGCCTTCAGCTGGATGTACTTGGCGATCGGGGTCGAGCCCACGAAGGACACCGCCTCGATGTCCGGGTGCTCCAGAAGGCGGTCCACGGCCGTCTTGTCGCCCTGCACGATGTTCAGGACGCCCTCCGGCAGGCCCGCCTCGGTGGCCAGCTCCGCCAGACGCAGGGAGGCCGACGGGTCCTTCTCCGACGGCTTCAGCACGAAGGTGTTGCCGCAGGCGATGGCCAGCGGGAACATCCACATCGGCACCATCGCCGGGAAGTTGAACGGCGTGATGCCGGCGACCACGCCCAGCGGCTGGCGGATCGAGGCGACGTCGACCCGGTTGGAGACCTGGGTGGACAGCTCGCCCTTGAGCTGGACGGAGATCCCGCACGCCAGCTCCACGATCTCCATGCCGCGCGCGACCTCGCCGAGCGCGTCGGAGTGCACCTTGCCGTGCTCGGCGGTGATCAGCTCCGCGATCTCGTCCCGGTGGGCGTCGAGCAGTTCGCGGTACTTGAACAGGATCGCGGTGCGCGTGGCCAGGGAGGACCCGCCCCAGCTCGCGAAGGCGGCCCTGGCGGAGGCGACGGCGGCGTCGACCTCCTCGACGGTCGCGAACGCGACCTGCTTCTCCTGGTCGCCGGTCGCCGGGTTGTAGACGGGGCCGAACCGGCCGGAGGTGCCCTCGACGGGCTTGCCGTCGATCCAGTGGGTGAGGGTCTTCATGGTGCGCATGGGCCTTTCACGGAGCGCGGTGTTCAGGGGAGTTCACAGGTGGCGCCGGCGGTCCGCGACCTGCCGGTCGTAGCGCTCGCGGGCCTCGACGGCGGCCGTGCGGGAGGCGGTCTCGGCCACTGGTACGTCCCACCAGGCCTCGGCCGGGGGAGCGGTCGGTGCCGGGTCGGTCTCGACGTACACGCACGTAGGGCGGTCGGAGGCACGCGCCGCGGTGAGCGCCTCGCGCAGCTCGCGCACGGTCTTGGCGCGCAGCACGTCCATGCCGAGGCTGGCCGCGTTGACGGCGAGGTCGACGGGCAGCGGAGCACCGGTGAAGGTGCCGTCGGCGGCCCGGAAGCGGTAGGCCGTGCCGAAGCGTTCGCCGCCGGTCTCCTCCGACAGGCCGCCGATGGAGGCGTAGCCGTGGTTCTGGATCAGGACGATGTTGACCGGCAGGCCCTCCTGGACGGCCGTGACGATCTCCGTCGGCATCATGAGGTAGGTGCCGTCGCCGACCAAGGCCCACACGGGAGTGCCGGGGGCGGCCTGCTGGACGCCGATGCCGGCCGGGATCTCGTAGCCCATGCAGGAGTAGCCGTACTCCAGGTGGTACTGGCGCGGGCTGCGCGAGCGCCACAGCTTGTGCAGGTCGCCGGGGAGCGAACCGGCCGCGTTGATCACCACGTCGTCGTCGCCGACGGTCGCGTCCAGCGCGCCGAGCACCTGCGTCTGGGTCGGGACCGCGCTGTCGTCGTCCGCCCGGTAGGCGGCCTCGACGATCTCGTCCCAGCGCTCCTTGCCGGCGCGGTACTCGGCCTCGTACGCCTCGGACACCCGGTGCCCGGACAGCCCCTCGGTCAGCCTCTCCAGACCGGACCGCGCGTCGCACACCAGGGTCCGCGCGGCCAGCTTGTGCGCGTCGAAGCCGGTGATGTTGAGGTTGAGGAACCGCACGTCCGGGTTCCTGAAGAGCGTGCCGGAGGCGGTGGTGAAGTCGGTGTAGCGGGTGCCGACGCCGATCACCAGGTCGGCGGTGCGGGCGAGCGCGTCGCTCACCGCGGTGCCGGTGTGGCCGATGCCGCCGAGGTCGGCCGGGTGGTCGTACCGTAGCGAGCCCTTGCCCGCCTGGGTGGAGGCGACGGGGATGCCGGTGGCCTCCACGAACGCCTTCAGCGCCTGCTCGGCCTCGCTGTGGTGGACGCCGCCGCCCGCCACGATCAGCGGCCGCCCGGCCGACCGGATCGCCTCGACCGCCGCCGCCAGTTCCACCGGGTCCGGAGCGGGCCGCCGTACGGACCAGAGGCGCTCGGCGAAGAACTCCTCCGGCCAGTCGTACGCCTCCGCCTGTACGTCCTGCGGCAGGGCGAGGGTGACGGCGCCGGTCTCCGCCGGGTCGGCCAGCACCCGCATCGCCTGGAGCGCCGAGGGGATCAGCGCCTCCGGGCGGGTGATCCGGTCGAAGTACCGCGAGACCGGGCGCAGCGTGTCGTTGACCGACACGTCGGCCTCGACGGGGTGCTCCAGCTGCTGGAGCAGGGGGTCGGGGGCGTGCGAGGCGAAGTAGTCGCCGGGCAGCAGCAGCACCGGCAGCCGGTTGATGGTGGCGAGCGCGGCGCCGGTGACCAGGTTGGTGGCGCCCGGGCCGATCGAGGTCGTCACCGCCTGCGCGGAGAGGCGGTTGAGCTGGCGGGCGTGGCCGACGGCCGCGTGCACCATGGACTGCTCGTTGCGGCCCTGGTGGTAGGGCATCACATCGGCGTACTCGACCAGCGCCTGGCCGACTCCGGCAACGTTGCCATGGCCGAAGATGCCCCAGGTCCCGGCGATCAGTCGGCGGCGCACGCCGTCCCGCTCGGTGTACTGAGCGGACAGGAACCTGACGAGCGCCTGGGCGGTCGTCAGTCGGCGGGTGGGGGCGCTCATACGGAGATCTCCGGGGCGGTGTAGAGGGGGAGCCGGGGGTCGACCGGCTGGTCCGGCCAGGTGTCGCGGACCCAGGCGTGGTCGGGGTGGTCGCAGATCAGCCAGGCGCGCTCGGCCTCCGGGCCCGCCATGACGTTCAGGTAGTACATGTGGTGGCCGGGCGTGGCCATCGACGGCCCGTGCCAGCCGTCCGGGATGAGGACGACGTCGCCGTCGCGCACCTCCGCGAGCACGTCGGTGTCCCGGCCCGGGCCGGAGGGGGAGACGCGCTGGTAGCCGAGGCCGGGGATGCCGTCGTGGCCGGCGAACTCGAAGTAGTAGATCTCCTCCAGCACGGACTCCTCGCCGGGCCGGTGCTCGTCGTGCTTGTGCGGCGGGAACGACGACCAGTTGCCGCCCGGGGTGATCACCTCGACCGCGATGAGCTTGTCGCACTCGAAGACTCCGGCCGCGCCGAAGTTGTTGACCTGCCGGGAGCAGGTGCCGGTGCCGCGCAGCTCGACGGGCACCTCGGAGGCGGGGCCGTAGCGGGCGGGCAGCCGGCGGGTGCAGCGCGCGCCGGTCAGCGCGAACCGGCCGCCCCCGGCCGACGTCACGGTCGCGCGGGCGTCGCGCGGCACGTACGCGAAGTCGCTGACGCCGCTGAACACGTCGGCGCGGCCGCGGAGTTCGAAGGTGTCCTGGCCGAAGTCGTCCGTGGCGGCGACGGTGCATCCGCCGCTCAGCGGGACGACGATCCACTCGCTGTCACCGGTGTCGAAGGAGTGCGTGCCACCGGGCGGCAGTTCCAGGACCCGCAGGCTGGAATGGCCCCAGCCGGCCTTCTCGGGCGTGACGTCGACGGCGTACGGGCCGCCGAGGGCCTTGCCGGCGGGAAGGTGGTACGTCATTGGTTCCTCCGGATCACAGCAGACCGACGGCCGTGTCCACGGCCTCTTCCACACTGCCCCCGGCCGGGTAGAGCAGCGACCGTCCGACCACCATGCCCTGGACGGTGGGCAGCCGCAGGGCCTTGCGCCAGCGTTCGTAGGCACCCTCCTGGTCCTCGCCCACCTCGCCGCCGAGCAGCACGACGGGCAGCGTCGAGGTCTGGAGGACCCCGGCCATGTCGTCCGGGTCGTCGGTGACGGGCAGCTTCAGCCAGGTGTAGGCGGAGGTGCCGCCCAGTCCCGAGGCGATCGCGACGGACCGGGTGACGGCCTCGGCGGACAGGTCGTTGCGGACCCTGCCGTCGACCCGCCGCGAGATGAAGGGCTCGACGAAGAGGGGGAGCCTGCGGGCCGCCATGGCGTCGATCGCCCGCGCGGTGGACTCCAGCGTGGTCAGCGAGCCCGGGTCGTCGTAGTCGATGCGGACCAGGAGCTTGCCGGCGTCGAAGCGGAGCCGGTCGATGTCCTCGGCGCGGTGGCCGGTGAAGCGGTCGTCCATCTCGAAGGAGGCCCCGGCGAGTCCGCCGCGGTTCATCGAGCCCATGACGACCTTGTTCTCCAGCACCCCGAGCAGGAGCAGGTCCTCCAGGATGTCGGCGGTGGCGAGCACCCCGTCGACGCCGGGCCTCGACAGCGCGGTGCACAGCCGCTCCAGCAGGTCCGCGCGGTCCGCCATGGCCAGACGCCGGTCGCCGACCCCGAGGGCGCCGCGCGCCGGGTGGTCGGCGGCCACGATCATCAGGCGGCCGCTGTCACCGACCAGCGGTCGGCGCACCCTGCGGGCCGCCGCCTCGGCGACGGCCTCGGGGTTGCGGGCTCTGACCGTGGTGAGGTCGGGGATGCCGATGTTCAAGGAAGGCTCCGTTTCAGTGGCTCGTGCTCGGCACCGGCGCCCCGGCGAGGAGATCCTCGACCTCGGAGGCGGTGGGCATCGCGGACGAGCAGGCGAGGCGGGAGGCGACGAGGGCGCCGGCGGCGTTGGCGTGGCGCATGGTCTTCTCCAGGTCCCAGCCGGCCAGCAGACCGTGGCACAGCGACCCGCCGAAGGCGTCACCCGCGCCCAGTCCGTTGACCACCTCGACCGGTACCGGCGGGACCTCGGCCCGGGTGCCGTCGCGGTGCACGGCGAGCACCCCCTTGGGGCCCTGCTTGACGACGGCCAGCTCCACGCCGGCCTCCAGCAGCGCGTCCGCGCAGGCCTGCGGCTCGCGCATCCCGGTGGCGATCTCGCACTCGTCGAGGTTGCCGACCGCGACCGTGGCGTGCCGCAGGGCCTCGCGGTAGTACGGGCGGGCCTCCTCGGGATCACCCCAGAACATCGGGCGCCAGTCGAGGTCGAAGACGGTGGTGCCGGCCTTGTCGCGGGCCTTGAGGGCGGCGAGGGTGGCGGAACGGCTCGGCTCCTCGCTCAGTCCGGTGCCGGTGATCCAGAAGATCCGGGCGTCGCGGACGGCGAAGAAGTCCAGCTCGTCGGTGCGGATCTCCAGGTCCGGCGCCTTGGGCCGGCGGTAGAAGTACAGCGGGAAGTCGTCCGGCGGGAAGATCTCGCAGAACGTGACCGGCGTCGGGTACGCAGCGACGGGGGTGACCCAGCGGTCGTCGACCCCGAAGCCCTTCAACTCCTCGTGCAGATACGTGCCGAACGGGTCGTCGCCGGCGCGCGTGATCACCGCCGTGCGGCGTCCGAGGCGGGCGGCGGCCACCGCCACGTTGGCCGCGGAACCTCCCAGGAACTTCCCGAAGGTCTCCACTTTCTCCAAGGGGACGCCGGTCTGCAGGGGGTAGAGGTCGACCCCGATGCGGCCCATCGTGATCACATCGAAATACGGGGCTGGCTCGGCCATGCGCGACCTCCTCGGGAAGCTGGGGATGCGGGCCCCGGGGCGCCCTGACACGGTGGGGGCGTGGATCCACGGGACCTGCCGCCTCCCAGGTGTAGGTCTCCGAGGGTGGTGCTGTCAATAGTTTGTACTTACATTCGGACCTGCTTGTGAAATGATGTCTTAACAAAGTATTGACAGCGGGCGCGGCAGGGACTTGTATCCCGTGCCATCGCAACAGTCGGTTTGCGGCATCATGATCCGGACTCCGTAAGGCTCCGGGACCACGGATCCCTTCGTGATCCCTTCCTTTCCCCGCAGTAGCACAGTGAGGTGCCAGGAAAGATGGACCGCTCTTCCCACCCCCGCTCTCGCAGGCTCGCGCCCGTAGTCGCCGTCGCCGCCGCAGCGGCCCTGACCCTCGCCGGCTGCTCCAGCAGTTCCGGGGGCAAAAAGTCCGAGGAGGGCGCCGCGAACGCCTCGGCCGGCAAGGCGACCACGCCGCGCATGACCGTCGCCCTCGTCACCCACCAGGCGCCCGGCGACACCTTCTGGGACACCGTCCGCAAGGGCGCCGAGGCCGCCGCCGCCAAGGACAACATCAAGCTCGTCTACTCCGCCGACCCGAACGCGGGCAACCAGGCCAACCTGGTGCAGAACGCGATCGACCAGAAGGTCGACGGCATCGCCGTCACCCTCGCCAAGCCGGACGCGCTCAAGGGCGTCATAGGCAAGGCCGGGAAGGCCGGCATACCCGTCGTCGGCCTCAACTCCGGCCTGAGCGACTGGAAGAAGCTCAACCTGCTGGAGTTCTTCGGCCAGGACGAGTCCGTGGCGGGCGAGGCCTTCGGCAAGAAGCTCAACGAGGTCGGCGCCAAGAAGGTCCTCTGCGTCATGCAGGAGCAGGGCAACGTCGGCCTCACCCAGCGCTGCGACGGCGTCGCCAAGACCTTCGAGGGCAAGGTCGACCCGCAGAACGTCAACGGCACCGACATGCCGTCCGTGAAGTCGACGATCACCGCCAAGCTGAAGCAGGACCCGTCCATCGACTACGTCGTCACGCTCGGCGCGCCCTTCGCGCTGACCGCGGTGCAGTCGGTGTCCGACGCCGGCAGCAAGGCCAAGGTCGCCACCTTCGACCTCAACAAGGACCTCATCAAGGCCGTCAAGGGCGGCGACATCCAGTTCGCCGTCGACCAGCAGCCCTACCTCCAGGGCTACCTGGCCGTCGACGGCCTGTGGCTCTACAAGAACAACGGCAACTACAGCGGCGGCGGTGAGCAGCCCGTGCTGACCGGACCGGCCTTCGTCGACAAGTCCAACGTCGACACGATCGGGGAGTTCGCCGCGAAGGGCACCCGGTGATGAGCATGACCCAGCAGGCTGAGCCGGCGGTGGGCACACCGCCGGCCCCCGGCCCCCAGCAGACGGACGGCCGGACGCGGCGGCGCCCGCTGGCGCTGCGGCTGCTCGCCCGGCCCGAGGTCGGCGTGTTCCTCGGCGCCGTGGCCGTGCTCGTGTTCTTCCTGTTCGCGGCACCCCCGGTGCGCGACGGCAGCTCGATGGCCAACATCCTGTACCAGTCGTCGACCATCGGGATCATGGCGCTGCCCGTGGCCCTGCTGATGATCGGCGGCGAGTTCGACCTCTCGGCGGGCGTCGCCGTGGTCACCTCGGCGCTGACCGCGTCGATGCTCAGCTACCAGCTGACCCTGAACGTCTGGGTCGGCGTGATCGTCGCCCTGCTCGTGTCGCTCGCGATCGGCGCCTTCAACGGCTGGCTGCTGGTCAGGACCGGCCTGCCGAGCTTCCTGGTCACCCTGGGCACCTTCCTGATCCTCCAGGGTGTGAACCTCGCGATCACCAAGCTCGTCACGGGCAACGTCGCCACCGACGACATCAGCGACATGGACGGCTTCGCCCAGGCGCAGAAGATCTTCGCCTCGACGTTCGAGGTCGGCGGGGTCAACGTCAAGATCACCGTGGTGTGGTGGCTGGTCTTCGCGGCCCTGGCCACCTGGGTGCTGCTGCGCACCAAGTACGGCAACTGGATCTTCGCCGTCGGCGGCAACAAGGACTCCGCCCGCGCCGTCGGTGTCCCCGTGACCTTCACCAAGATCTCCCTGTTCATGCTGGTCGGCTTCGGCGCCTGGTTCGTCGGCATGCACCAGCTGTTCTCCTTCAACACCGTGCAGTCCGGCGAGGGCGTGGGCCAGGAGCTCATCTACATCGCCGCGGCCGTCATCGGCGGCTGTCTGCTCACCGGTGGCTACGGCTCCGCGATCGGCACGGTCTTCGGCGCCTTCATGTTCGGCATGGTGCAGCAGGGCATCGTCTACGCCGGCTGGAACCCCGACTGGTTCAAGGCCTTCCTCGGCGTGATGCTCCTCGGCGCCGTCCTCATCAATCTGTGGGTCCAGCGCACGGCGACCCGGAGGTGACCGCGATGACCAGCGAAGAAACGGGCACCCACGGTGCCGTCCTGAAGGACACCCCGCCCGCCGACGAGCGTCCCCTCGTCGAACTGCGCGGTGCCGGCAAGTCCTACGGCAACATCCGCGCCCTGCACGGCGTGAGCCTCGAAGTCCACCCCGGCAAGGTGACCTGCGTCCTCGGCGACAACGGCGCCGGCAAGTCCACCCTCATCAAGATCATCTCGGGGCTGCACCAGCACACCGAGGGCGAGTTCCTCGTCGACGGCGAACCGGTGCGCTTCTCCACCCCGCGCGAGGCCCTCGACAAGGGCATCGCCACGGTCTACCAGGACCTCGCCGTGGTCCCCCTGATGCCGGTGTGGCGGAACTTCTTCCTCGGCTCCGAGATGACCAAGGGCCCCTGGCCCCTGCGCCGTCTCGACATCGAGAAGATGAAGAAGACCGCGGACGAGGAACTGCGCAACATGGGCATCGTCCTGGACGACATGGAGCAGCCCATCGGCACGCTCTCCGGCGGCCAGCGCCAGTGCGTCGCCATCGCCCGCGCCGTCTACTTCGGCGCCCGCGTCCTCATCCTGGACGAGCCGACCGCCGCCCTCGGCGTCAAGCAGTCCGGCGTGGTGCTGAAGTACATCGCCGCCGCCCGCGAGAAGGGCCTCGGCGTCATCTTCATCACCCACAACCCGCACCACGCCTACATGGTCGGCGACCACTTCAGCGTGCTGCGCCTCGGGACCATGGAACTGTCCGCCTCCCGCAGCGACGTCTCCCTCGAGGAACTGACCAACCACATGGCCGGCGGCGCCGAACTGGCCTCCCTCAAGCATGAGTTGAGCCAGGTCCGCGGTGTCGACGTCGAAGAGCTCCCCGAAGAGGGGGACCTCACCGCCCCCGTAGCCACGTCCTCGGAAGGAAAGTCCTGACATGGCCCTCGCGCTCGACCGCATCCGGGTCGGCTCCGCCCCCGACTCCTGGGGCGTCTGGTTCCCCGACGACCCGCAGCAGGTCCCCTGGGAACGCTTCCTCGACGAGGTCGCCGAGGCCGGCTACTCCTGGATAGAACTCGGCCCGTACGGCTACCTGCCCACCGACCCGGCCCGGCTCACCGACGAGGTGACCAAGCGGAACCTCCAGGTCTCCGCCGGCACCATCTTCTGCGGACTGCACCGCGGCCCCTCCGAGTGGGACTCCACCTGGGAGCAGGTCAGCCGGGTCGCCGCGCTCACCCAGGCCATGGACGCGGGGCACCTGGTGGTCATCCCGTCGTTCTGGCGGGACGACAAGACCGCCGAGATCCTCGAGGCCCCCGAGCTCACCGTCGAGCAGTGGCGCAACCTCACCACGGGCATGGAGCGCCTCGGCCGCGAGGTGAAGGACACATACGGCCTGGACATCGTCGTCCACCCGCACGCCGACACCCACATCGACACCGAGGAGCACGTCGAGCGGTTCCTCGACTCGACCGACTCCGGCGCCGTCAACCTCTGCCTGGACACCGGGCACTACGCCTACTGCGGCGGCGACAGCGTCAAGCTGATCGAGACGTACGGCGAGCGCATCGGCTATCTGCACCTCAAGCAGGTCGACCCGGAGATCCTCGCCGACGTCGTCAAGAACGAGGTCCCGTTCGGTCCCGCCGTCGCGCGCGGCGTGATGTGCGAACCGCCCGCGGGCGTACCCGAGTTGGGTCCGGTCCTCACGGCGGCCCAGAAGCTCGGCGTGGACCTGTTCGCCATCGTCGAGCAGGACATGTACCCCTGTGAGCCGGACAAGCCGCTGCCCATCGCGGTGCGCACCCGCACGTTCTTGAGGTCCTGCGGCGCCTGACCCGAAAGGACGGCCATGACGGAGCGCGCCCCCCTGGGCATCGCGGTCATCGGTACCGGAAGGATGGGCGCCGACCACGTGCGCCGCATCCGCGACGTCACCAGCGGAGCACGCGTGGCCGCCGTCGTGGACGTCGACGCGGAGCGCGCCAAGGCCGTCGCCGCCCATGTCGACGGCTGCACCGCCCACACCGACCCGGCGGCCGCGATGGCGGCGGCCGACGTCGACGCCGTCCTGATCGCCTCCCCCGGCCCTGCCCACGAGGCCACCCTCCTTGCCGCCTTCGAGCACGATCTGCCCGTCCTGTGCGAGAAGCCGCTCACCCCCGACGCGGCCTCCGCCCTGCGCGTCCTCGAAGCCGAACTGCGTCTCGGCCACCGCCGGGTCCAGGTCGGATTCATGCGCCGCTACGACCCCGAGTACGGGAAGCTGAAGGCCCTGCTGACGACCGGTCAGCTGGGCCGCCCGCTCATGGTGCACAACCGGCACCGCAACGTGGCCAGCCCGCCCTTCTTCACCAGCTCCATGCTCATCAGCGACTCCGTCGCCCACGAGGCCGACGCGACCCGCTGGCTGCTGGGCCACGAGATCACAGCCGTCACGGTGCTGCGCCCCACCCCGTCGGCCAACGCCCCGGACCACCTGCAGGACCCCCAGTTCGTGATCTTCGAGACCGACGGCGGAGCCCTCAGCGACGTCGAGATCTTCGTCAACTGCGGCTTCGGCTACCAGGTCCAGGCCGAGGTGGTCTGCGAACGCGGCACCGCCCGCATCGGCGACGGCCACGCCCTGGTCACCCACATGGCCGGCCGTTGGGGCGGCACCATCGCCCAGGACTTCACCGAACGCTTCGAGACGGCATACGACCAGGAGATCCAGGCCTGGGTCGACGCCACCCGCCGCGGCGAGGTGACCGGCCCGAGCACCTGGGACGGTTACGCCGCGGCGGCGGTCTGCGAGGCGGGGGTCAGGGCACTGGAGGACGGGGGCCGGGTGGAGATCGATCTGGTGGACAAGCCCGCGCTGTACACGTGAGAAGGGGACCCGGGGTCGCTCCAGGGTCCCCTCGCGGCGTGCCTCGGACACGGGAGCGCGGCCGGGGTTCGAGGCCCGCCTTTAGGTGGCACGCGTCGATGAGTTCCCTCGTCCGCACCGTGTCGTCCGCGTCCAGCGGCAGCGCGGCGCCGTCCCGGACTCGGGCGGCGAGGCGAGCATCCGCAGCGCGTGCAGCTGTGGCAGCCGAGGTCCATCAGGGCGCCGCCGGCCGGCGGCAGCGTCCTGTGCGCGGTGGTTCCCGGACCGGTTCGCTCATGCCTGGCCTTTCTCCTGGATCGTCACGGGACGGTGCTCGTGCGTCGACGGTGTGTACGAAGATCCTGGTCGCCGCTCCGGCGGCAACGGCGTAGCGTGATCAGTGCCTTCGAGGGGAGCGGTGATGGGCACAGCACGCGACCTGATGATCGTGGCGATGGACGCGGCCACGAGCCGAGAGGTGACGCAGGGCGACCTGTCGCTCGGGCTGGCCGGGGCCGAGCTGATCGACCTGCTCGGTGGCGAGGTGGTGACACTGGACGGCGACCGCATCGTGTCCCGCCTGGCGCCGCCCCTCGACGACCCGCTGCTGGACCGGGCCGCGACAGCGCTCGTGCGCGACAAGCCGTACGAGCCGATCGAGGACTGGCTGTGGCGCCGGGGCCGTGGACTGGCCCAGGAGTACTCGACCGTCCTCGAGGAGGAGGGGCTCGTCGCGCGGCCCCGGGGCTCCTGGCTCCCTTTCCGCGGCAGCACCTGGCCCGCACCGGTCGAGTCACCTGCCCGGCAGCGTGCCCGGCACCGCCGGGCGACCGACGAGCCGGTGCTCGCCGTACTCGCGGCGGCCGTCGGGGTGCGCGACGAGGTGCCCGAGGACCTCCCGGAGCCCGACGACGCGCCCCAGGCCGTGCTCGCCGCCGTGGTCGACGCCGTGACGGAACTGGGCGCCGTCCGCCGTCGGCGGGCCATCGAGGACGAGGCGTTCTCCAACGTCTGGCGCGCTCCCTGAGCCGCGGCGGCCGCCACGTCAGCCCACCCGTACCTCCTCGATGGTCACAGGACGGTGCTCGCGCAGCGACAGGGTGCACGCGTCGGCGATCCAGCCCGCCTCCAGGGCGTCCTCGATCGTGCAGGGGGAGGGACGTGTGCCGGCGACGACCTCGGTGAACGCGGTCAGTTCGGCGCGGTAGGCCTCGGTGAAGCGGTCCATGAAGAAGTCGTGCGGCGTGCCCGCCGGGAAGGTCACCCCGGGCTCGACCGAGCGCAGCGGCAGCTTGTCCTCCAGGCCGACGGCGATGGAGTCCCGGAAGCCGTGGATCTCCATGCGGACGTCGTAACCGCGTGCGTTGTGCCGGGAGTTGGAGACCACCGCGATCGTGCCGTCGTCGAGGGTGAGGATCGCGCCGGTGGTGTCGGCGTCGCCGGCCTCCTTGATGAAGTCCGCGCCGCGGTTGCCGCCGACGGCGTACACCTCGGTCACCTCGCGGCCCGTCACCCAGCGGATGATGTCGAAGTCGTGCACCGAGCAGTCGCGGAAGATGCCGCCGGACGCGGCGATGTACGCGGCCGGCGGGGGCGCCGGGTCGAGCGTGGTCGAGCGGACCGTGTGCAGCTTGCCGAGCTCACCGCTCCGCACGGCGGCGCGGGCGTTGACGAACCCCGTGTCGAACCGGCGGTTGTAGCCGATCTGGATCGGCACGTCCCGGCCGGCCACGGCCTTGAGGACCTCGACCCCCTCGGCCATGGTCCTGGCGACGGGCTTCTCGCAGAAGACGGGAACACCGGCCTCGACACCGGCCAGGATCAGCGCCGGGTGGGCGTCCGTGGCGGCGGCGACGACGATGCCGTCCACACCTGCGGCGAGCAGGGCCTCCGGTGAGTCCACGACCTCGGCCCCGAACCGCTCGGCGGCGGCCTTGGCGGCGTCCGCGAACGGGTCGGTCAGGACGAGGGAGCCGACGGCGTCGAGTCCGGACAGGGTTTCGGCGTGAAAGGCGCCGATGCGGCCGAGGCCGAGGATTCCGATACGCATGGGTGTTGCTCCTAGAGGTAGACGGGGGGGTGGTGCTGCGCCCTCGCTTTTGGGGGCGCGGGGAACTGCGCGATCAGCCACAACGGCGCACACCACCGACGGCAATGCGCGGCACATCCTCAGTCGAGTCCCCCCAACACGTTCTGATCCCAGTCGATGATCGACCCGGTGACCACCCCGGACCGCTCCGACAGCAGGAACACAACAAAGTCGGCGATCTCGTCGGGCTGCCCCAGCTTGCCCATCGGCAGCTTCGCGGCCGCCTCCTCGCGCCAGCCGTCCCCCGCCCCGTGGAACGCCCTCTGCGTGGCGTCCTCGCCCTCCGTCGCCGTCCAGCCGATGTTGAGCCCGTTGATCCGGACCCGGTCCCAGCGGTGCGCGTGCGCCGCGTTGCGGGTCAGCCCGATCAGCCCGGCCTTGGCGGCGACGTACGGCGCGAGGAACGGCTGCCCGCCGTGCGCCGACGAGGTGATGATGTTGACGATCGTGCCGGGCGCCTGACGGCCCACCATGTCCGCCACCGCCGCCTGCATCGCGAAGAACGGGCCCTTCAGGTTGATCCCGATGTGCCGGTCGAACAGCTCGGGCGTGGTGTCCAGCAGCGTCCCCCGGGACGTCAGCCCGGCGGAGTTCACCAGGCAGTCGACGCGGCTGTACGTGTCCACGACCCGGGTCACGGAGGCCTTCGCCTGCTCGGCGTCCGACAGGTCGGCCCGCACGTACATCGCCTTGCCGCCCGCGGCGTTCAGCTCCTCCACCAGCGCCTCGCCGGGCTCCGGGCGCCGCCCGGTCACGGCCACCACCGCCCCTTCGCGCACCGCTGCCCGCGCGACGGCCGCGCCGACCCCCTGGCTTCCGCCGTTGACCAGGACGACCTTGTCGTCGAGAAGTCCCATCGGGTTCCTCAGCTCTCTCGCCGTTCGGCACCGGCCCGCAGCTCCGCCCGGAGCGTCCGCGGCGTCCACTCCTCGCGCAGCGCACGCCGCACCAGGTCAGCCTGCGAGGGCGGTGCCAGGCCGTCGACGGGCGGGTCGCCGTCGAGGTTGGTGGGGAAGGGGTAGCCCTCGGCGCTCGCCGCGATCACGTGGTCCAGCCACGCCTGGTCCGCGCCTTCGGCCTTGCGCCGGAGGAGAACCGGGTACACCGCGTTGGCCACGGCCTCCCGGTCCACCGTCTCCATCGCGCGGCCGAAGGCGGACGACACCTGGAGCAGGTTCGCCATGCGCCGGATGTCCGCCGAGCGGTTGGTGCCGGCCGCGTGGAAGAGCGCCGGGTTGAAGAACACGGCGTCGCCCTTGGCGAGCGGCAGCTGCACCCGGTGCGCGTCGAAGTACGCCCGGAACTCCGGTCGCCGCCAGGCGAGATAGCCCGGCTCGTACGTCTGCGAGTGCGGCAGGTACATCGTCGGCCCGGACTCCACCGGCATGTCGCAGTGCGCGACCGCGCCCTGGAGCGTCAGCACAGGGGAGAGGCGGTGCACGTGCGCCGGATAGGCGGCGGCGACCTCGTTCGACAGGAAGCCCAGGTGGTAGTCGCGGTGCGCGGTCTGGGCGGCGCCGCCCGGGTTGACCACGTTCAGCTGGGAGGTGACCTGGTAGCCGGGGCCCAGCCACGCGGTGGCCACCAGCGCCAGGACGTCGTTGGCGTAGTAGTCGGCGAACGCCTCCGGGTCGTACAGGGCCGCCTTCTCCAGCGCGTTCCACACCCGGTCGTTCGCGCCGGGCTCGGCGAAGTGGTCCCCGGCGGCCGCGCCCGAGGCGCGCTGCTCGGCGATCAGCGCCTCGAACACGGCGGTGGCCCGGTCCACGACGTCCGGGTCGGGGAAGGCGCCGCGGAAGACGACGATGCCGGGCCCGTCGGTGAGCGCCCGCACCAGCTCGGCCTGGACCACCCGGTCGCCTTCCAGCAGCCCGCAGTCGTAGACCGGCACGTTCCGCTCGACCGCGCAGGCATGCGGGTAGTCGGCGCGGTCCGTCACCCGTTCGACCAGGTCGCGGAACGCGTCGAGATCACAGTCCTGCTCGGACAGCCAGGCACGGTGGGGTACGGAAGTGAAGGACATCGTCGTCCCTTCGGGGTCACGGAGCGGCGCAGCCCTGTCATTCTTGTCAGTACAAACCCTTCGAACAACCAGCAGCGAGCCATCAAAAACCCCTCAAGGAGCCGGCGCATGGGCCACCCGTTCCCGATCCGGGAGATCGCCCGTCAGGCGGGCCTGAGCGAGGCGACCGTCGACCGGGTGCTGAACGGCAGGGGCGGCGTGCGCGAGAGCACCGCCCGGGAGGTCCGCCAGGCCATCGCCGATCTCGACCGGCAGCGCACCCAGGTGCGCCTCGTCGGCCGGACGTTCATGGTCGACATCGTGATGCAGGCGCCCGAGCGCTTCACCACGGCGATCCGCGCCGCCCTGGAGGCCGAGCTGCCGTCCCTGCGTCCGGCGGTGCTGCGCTCCCGCTTCCACTTCCGCGAGACCGGCCCGGCCACGGAGCTGGTGCGGATCCTCGACCGCATCGCACGGCGCGGCTCGCAGGGCGTGATCCTCAAGGCCCCGGACGTCCCCGAGGTGACCGCCGCGGTCGGCCGGCTCGAAGCCGCCGGCGTCCCGGTGGTGACGCTGGTGACCGACCTGCCCGCCAGCGCCCGCCGCGCCTACGTCGGCATAGACGACCGGGCGGCGGGCGCCACGGCCGCCTATCTGATGGGCCAATGGCTGGGGGAGCGCCCCGGCAACATCCTCACCAGCCTCAGCAGCGGGTTCTTCCGCAACGAGGAGGAGCGCGAGATGGGCTTCCGCAGCGTCATGCGCGCCCGGCACCCGGGGCGCACGCTGGTCGAGATCGCCGAGGGTCAGGGGCTGGACACCACCCAGTACGACCTCGTGCGGGCCGCACTGGAACGCGACCCGGACATCCGCGCGGTGTACTCGATCGGCGGCGGCAACATCGCGACGCTGCGCGCCTTCGACGACCTCGGCCGCGACTGCGCGGTGTTCGTCGCGCACGACCTCGACCACGACAACACACGCCTGCTGCGCGAGCACCGCCTGTCCGCCGTGCTCCACCACGACCTCCGGCAGGACGTGCGCGAGGCCTGCCACACCGTCATGCGCGCCCACGACGCGCTGCCGCCGGCCGGACCGATCCTGCCGTCGGCCATCCAGGTGGTGACGCCGTACAACATGCCGCCGCAGGCGGCCGTGTGAACGCCGGGGCGACACCGGGCGTGGATACGTGAGGAGTCCCGGCCCCGCCCCTACCGTCGGCCCATGTGGACCTCGCGCCCGGACGGCGGCCCCGAGCGGTTGGTGACCCTGGTCGACGGCGTGTTCGCCATCGCCATCACGCTGCTCGTCCTTGACCTGTCCGTGCCACGGGAGCTCGAGCCCGCCGCGTACCGCGCGGCCCTGCGCGAACTGCTCCCGGACCTGGGGGCCTACGCGCTGAGCGTCGCGGTGCTGGGAAGCTTCTGGCGCGACCACCGGCGGATCTTCCAGGACGTGCGGGAGATCGACGGCCAGGTGATCGGCATCTCGATGGTCGGTCTCGGCGTCGCGGCCCTCGTGCCGTTCCCGACCCGGCTGCTCGCCGAGTACGGCGCCCAGTCCGTGTCGGTCGCCGTGTACGCGGGCGCCGTCGCCGCGCTGGCCGCCTGCCATCTGGGGGTGGCCGCCGTGCTGGCGAAACGCCCCTGGCTGCGCCACGACAGGCCCTCCGAGGCGGCGACCACCCTCTACCTCCTGGACAGCGCCTCGTCCGTGGTGGTCTTCCTCGCGACCGTCCCGCTGGCCCTGGTGGCCGGCCCCGGGATCATGTGGATGTGGCTGGCCCTCGTGCCGGTGAAGGTCTACCTGGGCCGCAGGCTCACCAGCTCCACCTGAGGGCGGGAGTCACGCCCGCCCGGTGACCTCCGCCCAGCTCCCGCTCCGCGCCGACCGCGCCATCGCGTCCAGCGCGGCCGCGCTGTGCACGGCGTCCGTCAGCGTCGCTCCGTGCGGGGTGCCCTCGGCGACCGACCGCAGGAAGCGGTACGCCTCGACGACCTTCAGGTCGTCGTACCCCATGGCGTTCGCCGCACCCGGCTGGAACGCGGCGAACTCGCCGTGGCCCGGGCCCACGTACACCGTGGTGACGGACTGGTCCTGGTATGTGGTGCCGCGGCTGACCCCCAGCTCGTTCATGCGGCGGAAGTCCCAGAACACCGCGCCCCTCGTGCCGTGCACCTCGAAGCCGTAGTTGTTCTGCTCACCGACCGACACCCGGCAGGCCTCCAGGACACCGCGTGCCCCGGAGGCGAAACGCAGCAGGCAGCTGACGTAGTCCTCGTTCTCGACCGCGCCGAGTTCGCCTCCGGCGGCGCGGCTGTGGCCGGACGTGGCACCGGACGGGCGGGCCCGCTCCGGGACGAAGATCGCCGTGTCGGCCGTCAGGGACGCGAGGTCGCCGACCAGATACCGGGCCAGGTCCACGCCGTGCGAGGCGAGGTCGCCCAGCACCCCGCTGCCGCCCCGCTCCCGCTCGTAGCGCCACGTCAGCGCACCTTCGGGATGCGCGGCGTAGTCGCTGAACAGCCGGATGCGCAGGTGCGTGACCGTGCCGATCTCGCCGGCGGCGATCAGCTCCCGGGCCGCTTCGACGGCTGGCGCGTTGCGGTAGTTGAAGCCCACCGTGCCCTGCACACCGGCCGCGGCGACGGCGTCCGCGACCGCGCCGGCGTCCTCGGCGGTCAGGCCCACCGGCTTCTCGATCCAGATGTGCTTGCCCGCCTCGGCCATGGCGACGCCGATCTCACGGTGCAGGAAGTTCGGCGCGGTGATGCTGACCGCCCGCACCCGAGGATCGGCGGCCACCTCACGCCAGTCCCGGGTCGCGGAGGCGAACCCGAACTGCGCGGCGGCCTCCTCGGCCCGGCCCGGCACCTCCTCGGCGACGGTGACCAGCTCCGGAGCGAGGGGCAGCTGCGGGTAGTGGTGCCGCACACGCGCGTAGGCCTGCGTGTGCACCCGCCCCATCCAGCCGAATCCGATGACGGCGACGCCGAGCGTGTCCACCATGAGAGCCCCTCTTTGGACCGTTCCAGAACCTGTCCAGGCCACCCTGGGCGGGTCTGCCGACGCTGTCAACCCTTTGACGAGCCGTGCCGCCCCCTTTGACAAGCCGTACCGCCCCATGGAACGGTCCATCCCATGAGACCGCCGACGATCCGGGACGTGGCCGCGCGGGCCGGTGTCTCGAAGTCGCTGGTCTCCCTCGTGCTGCGCGGCTCCGACCAGGTGCGCCCCGAGAAGCGCGACGCCGTGCTCCGGGCGGCCCGGGAGCTCGGTTACCGCCCCAACGCCGCCGCCCGCAGCCTCAGCGAGCGGCGCACCCGCACCGTCGGCGTCCTCCTGAACGATCTGCGCAACCCCTGGTTCGTCGACCTCCTCGACGGCCTCAACTCCCTGCTGCACGCCAACGGCCTGCGCATGCTGCTGGCCGACGCCCGCCTCAACCGCCGCACCGGCCAGGACCCGGCCGACCCGCTGCTGGACCTGCGCGTCGACGGCCTGGTCGTGGTCGGCACACTCCCCGACCCGGCGGCCCTCGAAGACGCCGGGCGCATCCCGGTCGTCCTGGCCGGCTCCCGCGAACCGGCGCCGCCCGGCGTCGACGTCGTGGCGGGCGACGACGAGCGGGGCGCCCGTCTGGTGTCCGAGCACCTGATCGGCCTCGGGCACCGCCGGATCGCGCACATCGCGGGCTACGGAGCGGTGGGCGAGCTGCGCCGCCGGAGCTTCGAAGCGGCGATGCGCCGACACGGTCTCGCGGACGAGGTGCTGGTCGAGCCGAGCGACATGACCGAGGAGGGCGGCTACCGCACGACCGTCCGGCTGCTCAGCCGCCCCGACCGGCCCACGGCGGTCTTCGCCGTCAACGACATCGCGGCCATCGGCGCGCTCTCGGCGGCCGAGGAACTGGGCCTGCGCGTCCCGCACGACCTGTCCGTCGTCGGCTACGACAACACGAGCATCGCCCGGCTGCGGCACGTGTGGCTGACGACGGTCGACAACTCGAGCCACGAGGTCGGACGCCGGGCGGCCCGCTGCCTCCTGGAACGCTTCGAGGACGCCGGCGGAGCGGGCCGCGTCCAACTGGTCTCGCCCACGCTGGAGATCCGCGGGTCGACGGCGCCCGCGCCCGGCCCCTGACCACGCGAACACCGGCGCGTGCCCCGCCAAGTGACGGAGCCCGCGCCGCTCGGCGACTGCGTGGGCACCGCTCAGAGGTTGATCGCGTACGCCTTGCGCAGGGTCTCGTGCACCGTCCACGTCGTGCGGTCGCCCTCGCGCAGGACGGCCATGTCGCCCGGCCCGACCGTGAGCGTGGGCCCGCCCTCGACCTCGATCGTCGCCGACCCGCTGATCACGACGAACAGTTCGTCGGCCTCGGTGTCGGTGACCACGCCGGGAGTGATCTGCCAGACGCCCCGCACCTGACGGCCGTCCTCCGACTCCCAGACCACCTTCCCGGTCACCTCGGGCGTCCCGGAGACGATCTGCTCGGGCGCGAGGGGCTCGGGTTCGAGCTCGGCGTCGGGGATGTGCAGTACGAAGCTGTGCGTCATGCGGTGACCTTAGCCCTGGTGAGCGGGGGAGCGGCCTGGACAGAGTGTGGGGTTGCGGGCGGGCCGGGCGGACACTCCGTCGTTCCGGTGCGTGCGTCGGGGTGCCCCTCGCCCGACAGCTGACACGGGCACGTGCGCGAGGCTCCCCTGTCCGTCTCAACCCCTATGCCCTGGTCGGGAGTTCCCGCCGACTCGCGTATTGTTGCGGCATATGCCCGGCCGGTGTCACGGCCGAGGCGTGCGAGCGTGCGGGCGAAGGGGAAGAAGGACGTGGACGAGACACGGGAACGGTCCGTGCGACGAGCCGAACTCACCGGAGGCGTGGCCACGGCCCTCCTGGGCGTCGCGGGCCTCGCGGGGCTCGCCACCCAGGCCGGGCTCCCCTGGTGGGCCGTCCTCGCCGTGGCCGTCTCGACGGTGGGACTCGCGGGCTGGACCCGCCGCCCGGACCGGCCGTCGGCACGGGCCGGGGGACAGGTCCCCATGCGGTAGGGTTGACCTGCGTGATCACGCGGTTCACCCGCGGGACACATCGGGACGTGGCGCAGCTTGGTAGCGCACTTGACTGGGGGTCAAGGGGTCGCAGGTTCAAATCCTGTCGTCCCGACTCGTAAGAGTCACCTACAAGGGCTGTTTCGGAGGCATCCGAAACAGCCCTTGAGCATTTCCCTGGGCGGGTTCGACCGCGCCCGGGCCGGGGCCCAGCCCGTGACATAGGCCACCCGTGTGCAATCGCATCGTCTGTGTTTGCGTTCGTGCCCGTTGGAAAGTGGCTCTGTAGTCACCGGACGCGCAATCCGGTGGATGGTGACCGAGAGCCGGAAAGAGGAGGTCCGATGTCCTCGAAGCGACGTCGCAAGAAGAAGGCCCGCCGCAAGAACGGTGCGAACCACGGCCGCCGTCCGCAGTCCTGAAGGATCCTGCGGGAGCGCGCCGACATGAACGGGCGGGTGGCCGGTGCCACCCGTCCGTTTGCGTTCGCAGGCCGTCCCGGCCGCTGCGCAATCCGGTGTCCGTCACCGGCGGAAGACCCGCCCGAGTGCGTGCCCCGCTCGATGCCGGTGCCGAAGCGGGCTTGCTCCTCGATGATCCGCTCCGTCTCGTACTGCGGCAGGGCCGCGAAGGCGTAGGGGACCTCCGGCGGCAGCCGCAGCTCCAAGCGCGCCTGCTCGAGGCCGTCGGCGTACACCAGCTGCCCGCGCAGCGGCACGGCGGCTTCCAGGGCGGCCCGCACCATGCCCATCCGGTCCCAGACCTCCAGCGTGCGCGGCTGGACATCCACCGCCTTGGCGTACGGCAGCCGGTCCGGCAGTCTGTCGATGATCCGGCAGCGGACCCCCTGCCGTCGCAGCTCGGCCGCCGCGGTCAGCCCGACCGGGCCCGCGCCCACGCGGTACATCCGTGTCCACCACCGGCGTCTCCTGCCGAGAGCCCCGCTTCCCCTGCCTCCATGGCCCACAGCCGGGCGGGGGCCGGTGAATCCACGGCGGTGCACGGCAGGTCGCCGGGCCCGGGGCGTTCAGATCAGCTGTGCCTCCGGCACCCCGTTCCTGCGGACCCACTGCGCGCGGTGGTCGGCCGCCAGGGCCAGGCCCCTGCGGCGGGCCTCGGCCGGGACCGGGAGGCGGCACAGGGCGTCGAGCGTGCCCAGCATCGTCTGCGCGAAGTGCTCGCCGAGCGCGGTCAGGCGACCGGAGGCCAGCAGGACCTCGGTGGCCTGCCGGGCGCCGACCCGCCAGCGGGCGAACTGCGCCTCGGCCAAGGCGCGTTCCGCCGGATCCCGCTCCACGGCCCGGCAGCGGTTCCAGAACTCCGCCACGCCCAGGTGCGCGTATGCCCCGTGGAAGAGGCCGAGCAGGGGGCGCGGATCAGGGCGCCAGGGCGCGTAGTAGAGCTCCTCGCCGTCCTGCTCGAACAGGTCGAACAGGTGCAGTACGGCGGCGAACTTGGCGTGCTGCATCTCATGCGCCAGGGACAGGGCCAGACCCCGTGCGGAGCGCGGCCGGGACAGCGCCATGGCGCCGAACGCCTCCGCGCTGCTGCCGCTGAAGCTGCCCGGACGGTCGACCGGGACCAACGTGCGCGGACCGGCGGTGAGTTCGGCGTAGGTCTGCGGGTGGTGGGCCCGCAGCAGCCGGCAGGCCTCCCGGGCCGTGCTCCGCCACCGGCACAGGTCGTCCTCCGCCAGTCCCAGCGGCCGCGCGGGGACACCGGGGAAGCGCAGCGGGTCGGCGTCGTCCAGCAGCAGCGGCCCACCGGCGTCCGGCACCACGAGCCGGTGCGCCGCCCGCCACCGGCCCGACGGCCCGGACGGGACCCGCGGCACCTCGACCGGGCGGGCGGGACGACTGCCTGCCGCCACCTGGATCCAGGCCGCGCCCTCCGCGTCGACCACCACCTCGGCCACGTCACCGGGCCGGGCACCGGGGAAGCGGGCACCGCCGAGCGAGGGCAGGAACACCTCGTCCGTCGCCAGGGCCCACCGCACCCGTGCGGGCACCCCCGCGCGGACCGCGGCGGCCGCGGACAGAGCACTGAACCAGTGGACCGGCGGCGCGCACGCCACCCCGGGCCCGCCCGCGACGACCCTGTCCAGCCGGGCCAGCAGGCACGTCAGCGCGGTACCCGCCGACGGATGGGACAGCACCGCGGCCACGGCCTCCGGATCGGTCCGGTGGGCGGCCGTGAGCACGTCCCACGCGCGCGCGACGGCATCGGCCACGCCACCGCCGACCTCACCGGCGGTCTCCGTCACCGCCAGCGCGCAGGCCAGCCGGCGACTGTGCTCGGCACGGGCCAGCAGACGCAGGGCGTCGGCCCCGCCGCCTCCCGAAGCGAGCGCGGTGAAGAGCCTGCCGGGCACACGCAGCGGCACCGGCCCCGTCATGCCGCTTCCGCCGCAGCGGCGCGCAGCCCGTCCAGGTCCGCGGCCAGCCGCCCCCTGACCCGCGTGATCAGAGCCGTCAGGTCGGCGCAGTAGACACTGGGATTGGCGAACCCGGTGGCCGCACGGTAGCGGTGGGCGTAGTGCCCGCCCCCGCACACCTGCCGCAGCCGGCAGGCACGGCACTGCGCGGACAGCCCGTCGACCCCCCACTGCCGGGCGGCGACACCCGGATGGCGCAGCAGCGCGTCGAAGGAATCACGCCCCACGTGCAGACCCGTCCGGGCGGCGCCGTGATACGCGGTGCGCAACGTGTCGTCCTGGGCGAGCGAACCGTCCGTCTCCACCACCGCGTACCTCACCGGGGCCAGGCCCAGCACCTCGGTCTGCGGTGTCCCGCCGAGCAGCAGCGTCATCATGTCCTCGAGCAGCCGCACCCGGGTCTCCCGCCGTCCCGCCCCGTACCACCGCTCGAACACCTGCCACAGCCAGTCCGCGTACGGTGTCCCCGGGCGCAGCCCCGGTGGGGGAGTCCCCCAATTGCCCTGCGGCAGCAGGAAGTCCACGGCCGGCGGGCGGTACGTCAGCAGGTGCTCGTAGCAGCGCACCGGATCGTTGCGCAGATCGATGGTGCACAACAGGCCCGCGAACAGCCCGCGATGGGGCCCGTCGGCCAAGCGGTGCAGCGCGTCGGCGACCCGGGCGTGGCTGCCGCGCCCGTCCGCGCCGCGGCGGTGCCGGTCATGAGCCGCCCGGTCCCCGTCCAGACTGACCGAGACCCGGATCCCGTGCTCGGCGCACAGGTCGAGCCAGCGCTCGGTCAGCCGGACGCCGTTGGTCTGCAGCGCGAGGTGGAGCCGTACGCCGGGACCGGCCGCGGCACGCAGGACCGAGACGGTGCGTCCGACGGCGGCCTCACCGGCCAGCAGCGGCTCACCCCCGTGCAGCACCACCGCGGCCTCCCGCACACCGTGGGCCGCGAGGTGCTCCGCGATGCGGTCGGCCGTGCGGTCCACCGTCTCCGGCGCCATGGTGCGCGGCTGCTCACGCCAACTCCGGTCCTGGGAGCGGTACATGTAGCAGTACTGACAGGCGAGGTCGCAGCGGCTGTGCACCTTCAGGACGAAGGAGTGGAACGGCGCGGGCACCCAGCCGGCCGCCTCCCTGGCCACGACGTCGGCCGCGGCCGGCCACGGCGGCTCCGCATGGCGCAGCCGATTCATACGCACCCCCGGTTCGCATGCGACCGGCCCGTGCCCGCCCGGCCGGTCCACGCCATGGGGCCCAGTATTCGGTGGGGGTGACAGGCCGTCAACATCGAGAATCCGTCGTTAGAGGCCGCCACCGCCCGAAAGTCGCCGTTTTCCAGCGGCGGCCCGTGGGGACGTCAACACTGGACACCGAGTCCCGGGACACGCATGCGCCGGGCGTGGAGAGCCGCCACACGGCGGTCCGTCGGGCACCGCGGAGGATGGGCCATGGCAGAGCTCGAGGAAGCGGGTGCCGAGCGGGACGAGGCCGACCTGGAGTCCGTCGTACTGGACCTCACCGCCGTTCCCCTGGACGACCTCGCCGCGCTGCCGCCCTCCGTACTGGGCGAGACCCTGCGCAGGCTGCGCACCGGCGGCGACCCGGACGAGCCCTTCGTCACCGGCCACAACGAGAGCCAATGACCGGCCCCCGCGCCGACGCGGCCCTCGCGCGAAACCGTCTGATCAGGGGCAACCCGTCTTATACTGGCCGTCCCTGACTGTCGTGCCCCACCGTCCAGCACCTGCCGTCCGAAGCGGAGTGGCCATGCCCGACATCCACGCAGCCGACCGCTCGGGACGGTTCGCCCTCTTCTGCTCCACCGCGGAGAACCTCGGCGTCAGCACGACGGTGCGCAACGTCGCGGACCTGCTGGCCGCCGGCAACCGCAGCGTCCTCGTCGTGGACGGCCGGGCCACCGCCACGCCGGGCGACGCCCCGGTGCCCGAGCCCGAACCCGGGCGCATCCACGCCGTCGCCCGCCCGGACGCCGCCTCCCTGCTCGCCCTCACCTCCGATCCCCGGGCCCTCGGCCACGACCACGTCCTTGTGGAGGCGCCGCTGCCCGACGCGATCGACGCGCCGGCCGAGGGCAGATTCGGCTCGCTCGCCGACTCCCTCGTGCTCTGCTTCGCCATGACCGCCTGGTCCATCGACGGCGCCGCCGCGCTGGCCGAGCAGATGAGCGGCGGCCGGTCCGGCCGGCCCGTGCGGCTGCTGGCCCTGGGCCTGAAGAGCAACGTCGAGTCGCACGACCGGCTGCGCGGCGCACGCGAACGGGTGCGCAGCAAGTTCGGGCCCCTCTCACGGGCCTCCCGCACCTCCGAGGTCGCCTTCCTGGAGATCCCGTACCACCCGCTCTACCTCGACACCCGGGAACTGGCCGTCGAGAGCGAGCCGGAGGGCTCGGTGACCGGGCTGCGTCCCTACTACGAGCGGCTGGCCGACTGGCTCCGCAACCGTCGCCCGCTGCCGCTGAGCCGGGTCACCCTCGTCCACTCCCAGCGCCACGCGCCCTGGGCGGCCTGGCTGGAGGACCAGTTCCGGCGCGGCGGCATCCGCACCGAACTGCGCGCCCTGGACGCCTACTCCGGCGATCGGCCGGCCCCGGGCACCGCCCTGCTCTTCCTCTCCCCGGCCGACATGGACCACGCCGGCCTCGCCCAGCTGGCCGCGCTGTCCCACCCCGACGTCCGCATCGTCCTGGCCGACGAGCCCTTCCCCGACCCGGGCGCAGCCCATCACGAGCGCATCGACCTGCGCGGCACCGACGAGGACGAGGCGGTGCGACGGCTGTACGCGGGGCTCGGCCTCGGCGCCCCGCCCCCGGCGGACGGCACGCCAGGCGCCCGGTTCCCCCGCTTGCCCGCTGTCACCAACGTCGCCCCCCGCTACAGCGGCTTCGTCGGCAGGGACGACGTCATCGGCGCTCTCCTGGAGGAGCTGCACGCGGCGGGCCGGGACCACACCCCGCTGGTCGTGCACGCCGCGAGCGGCTGGGGCAAGAGCGAGATCGTCCGCGAGCTGTGCCACCGCTTCGGCTCCGCCTACGACGTGGTGTGGTGGGTGCGTTCCTGGGAGATCCCGCGCGCCCGCCGCGGCCTGCACCGGCTCGCCGGCCGGCTCGACCTGATCACCACCGGCGACGGCGCCTCCCCGGCCCTGTTCGAGCACCTCTCCCGCACCGACACGCAGAGCTGGCTGCTCGTGTACGACGGGGCCGAATCCCCGGACGGGCTACAGGACATGCTGCCCACCCCGCACACCCGCGGGCACGTGCTGATCACCAGCCGCAGCGCCCCGGCCACGCCCGGCATGGCGTCGTTCGCCCTGCCTCCCATGTCACCGGCCGAGTGCCGGGCCGTCCTCGGCGAACGGCTCGCGGAGATCGACGAGGAGCAGGCCCAGCGGGTCGGCCAGGTCCTGGGCTTCGTCCCGCTCGCCCTGCGCATCGCCGCCCTCTGCCTCGCCGAACGCGCGGCGGCCCACCGGCGCGACGACAACATGGGCGACCAGGCCGCCGCCCGGGCTGCCGTCGCCCACCTCCTCGCCGAATACCGCACGGCCCAGCAGGCCCTGCTCGAAGAGGACGGCACCGCCCCGCCGGTGCCCGTCATGGTGCGGGTGGCACGGCAGACCGTGCTGCACACCCCGGGCGCCGCCGCCTGGCGTGCGGAGAGCCGTACGAGCGACGCCCTGGGCTGGCTGCTGAACGCGGCCTCCCTGCTCACCGGCCGCGGCATGGGCCTGGAACTGCTCCGCTCACGGCGCATCCTCTCCGAACTCGCCCGCGACGACGGGCCCGAGGCCGCACCGGTACGCCGGATCCCCGCCGACGCGTGGATGCCCGACGAGCACATGGTGAGCGTCGCCCTGTGGGCCCTGTCCAGGGTCGGACTCCTGGAGGTCGACTTCGACCGGCCCGACCAGCCCCTCGGACAGCACCACGCCGTACGGGACGCCGTCCGCACCGCCATGGACCCGGCCGAGCGCGCCCACATCGAGCAGGTGCTGCGCGGCACCCTCGCCGAGTTCACCCCGGACGAGGACCGCGGCCTGAGTGCCGACTGGGCCCGCGAGGTGTACTCCCTGCGCCTGTGGGAGGACCACCGCCCCCGTGTCCGGCGCTCCCTGCTGCGCCACCTCAACGCCCTCAGCCAGCGCGGTGAGAGCGCCGACCTCGCCCGCCTCCTCGACATCTCCGAACGCGCCCAGGCGTCCTGGGCCCCGGCGGACGACGACGACCCGTCACCGGAGTACCTGCGCCTGCTCAACTTCACCGCACGCGCCCACCGCCTCACCGGCGCCTACGACTCCGCCCGCCGGCTGTCCGAACAAGCCCTGCGCGGCCACCGCCGGCTGCTCGGCCCCCTGCACCCGAGGACGCTGCTGTCCGCCGACTCCTACGGCGCCAACCTGCGCTCCCTGGGCAGGTTCTCCGACGCGCTGTTCCAGGCCCGCCCGGTCCTGGAGGGCCTGACGCTGCTGCTCGGACCACAGCACCCCGCGACCGTCCAGGTCGAGCACAACCTCGCCCTCACCGAGGCCCTGAGCGGACGGGCCCCCGACGCGCTGGCCCGGCTCCTCGCCCGGTTCCGCAACCGCCAGGCCGTCGGCGGCGAGGACGATCCGGCCGTCTGGCACGCGGCCGACCTGCTCGCCTGGGTCTACCGGACCCTGGGACGCGACGCGGAGTCCCAGGACCTGCTGCGGCAGTGGCTGCACCGCCACGGCGACGTCACCACCGGCACCCGCCTGATCATCGAACTGGGCCTGGCCGTCAGCGAACGCCGCATCACCTACAACTCCGCCCGCTCCCACGAGCGCGTCTACGGCTACGAGAAGGCCCTCGAACGCGACCGGCGGGTGCTCGCCGAGACGACCGGCCGGTTCGGTGCCGACCATCTGATCAGTCTGCGCTGCCGCTTCAGTCTCGCCGCCGACCTGCACGCCCTCGGCAAGCACGACGAAGCCGAACACGAGGCCCGGCTGTGCGGCAGGGCCGTCGACAGCACCCTCGGTGCCGGGCACCCCTACGCCGCACTGGCCGGAGTCCGGCACGCGGTGTACCTGCGGGCCACCGGCGCCGCCGACGACGCGGAGGCCACCGGCCGGGCCGCGCTGCACCTCCTGACCGACCGGCTCGGCGACAGCCACGCCTGGGTGTCCGCCGCGGAGAACTCCCTCGCGGCCACCCTCGCCGCGGCCGGACGGACCGAGGAGGCGACCCGGCTCGCCGAGAGCGCCCTGCGCCGTTTGCGGGACCTGGACATGGGGCATCGCCCCGACGGGCGGCGCGTGGGGGCGCACCACGCCTGGCTCGCCTCCCGGGCCTCCGGTTCCACCGCACCGGCCAGGGACTTCGACATCGACCTGGAACTGCCCGGCATCTAGGACCGGCGCCGTCGCCCCCGGCGGTTCCCCGACGGAAGGTGAGCGTACGTGGCAGCAGCCCCGCACCCGGAGACCGAGCTCTTCACGGAGTCCCACTGGTCCCCGGAGGGCCACGGCCTCATAACAGCGCTGTGCCAAGGAACCTTCGCCGGTGTCCCCGCACTCAGGTCGGTGTCCCACTACAGCAACGGGATCATCGACTTCGTGGTCCGCCGGGGCGACTGCCCGCCGCTGAGCAGCCTGATCACCGTGGGCGGCGAGGACATCGCGAACGAGGCGCTGCCCGGCAGCCGGCTGCTGCTGTGCACCCAGGACCTGGGCGCGCTGATGCGGCCGCTGGGCACCGGTGAGCTGATGCGGGTCGTGGTGGCCAACGCGCACGGCGGCCTGTGGGGCGGGCGCGTCAAGGCGGGGGAGTACCTGTCCGCGCACACCGACACGGCCGGCGGGATGCCCGCCGTGGACGAGGCCATGAACTCCCTCGTCTCCGCGATCCGCACCCAGGTGCACCACCTGCCCGACGAACTGCCCGGCGGCCTCATGGACGTCATGGAACCCCTGCCGGAGGACAAGGGCCGGCTGCGGATCGACTTCGGGACGGCGGCGGCCGGGCACGACGGCCTCTCCGAGATGCGGCTGCGGGCCCTGTGGGGCGGCCACGTCAACCCCCTCGACCTGCAGTACGCCGCGTACTACCGGGACTGGAAACTCGTCTGCGCGGGCGACGTCTTCGAAAGCCCCGAGCTCGGCCCGCGTTTCCTGGAGACCAGCGTGCGCTCACGCCGCACCTCCTACCGCGACCTCGCCCGGAGTCTGCGCGGCCATCTCGCCCGGCTCACCGACGCGTTGCGGCTGGTGGTGGCACCGCCCGTCGACCGCCTCGTCCTGGACGTCCAGGAGGGCGCCGTGTACGTGGTCTGGCTCACGCCGCGCGACTACGTCCTCGGGGTGACCCTGGACCAGCGGCAGGTCGCCCATGCCGAGAACCGGCTGCACCTGCTGGCGGGCGCCCTGCGCGAGGTCACGCAGCCCGCACGGCACTGACCAGGTCGCCCCACACCTCGTCGGCCAGTGCCTCCACCGCCCGTGCCACGGTCGGCCGGTGCACCGGGCCCGCCCCGCCCAGGGCCTGCACGGGCAGCACCTCGACCGCCGTCTCGTACTGCCGGCAGACCCCCCGCAGCCGCGCCCACTGTTCCTCGCTCGGCACACCGGCCGAGACGGCACGGAACCAGGCGTCGGCGCCCGTACGGAACGTCTCCGTCAACTGCCGCACCAACGTGGCGCAGCCCAGCGCCGCCAGCTCCGCCGGCCCCGCCCGCAGGGCCGGACCGGCGGCGGCGTCACCGCCCGCCGGATGCCCGGCCAGCCGTTCCACGGACGCGTCCAGCAGCGCGAACACCTCCTCGAAGCGCCCCTCGACGGGCTCCGGCAGCGCCGTACGCACCGGGCCGGGCGCCGCCGCGACCAGATCACGCCGGGCCAGATCGCTCACCGTCCGCCGCAGCTGCCCCAGTTGGGCACCGTGCTCCCCCAGGGCACTGCGCAACTCGGTGGTCAGCTCGGCCAGATCGGCCTCCTGGCGCAGTTGGGTGAGGCGGGCGCGCAGCCGGTCCAGGGCCTGGTTCACGGCCTGCGCGAAGTCACCCGGGCGGTACACCAGGGGCTGCGAGCCCAGGGAGCGCGCCAGCCGGTCCCGCAGGGTGCGCGAGACATGGCCGTTGACCACCAGCAGCACCTCGGCCTGCGCCGGATGGAGGGCGCCGCGCAGGGCCCGGACCCGTGCGGTGATGCGCTCCTCGTCGTCCGCGACGAGCACCGACGGGGTGACCACGATCGCGATGTAGGCGTTCGGGACCGGCTCCAGCCAGTACGCCACCGCCAACGGCCCGTCGGCGTCGGAACCGCGTGCCGGGACCGGGTCGGATGAGGCGATGCGCCATTGTCCGAGCGCCAGCGCGTCGTGGACCGTGGACAGCACCTGGTCCTCGGAGACGTTGTCGTGCAGCTCGCGCACGGCCCGCAGCACAGTCGCGGCACTCACCTCCCGGACCGCGCCGCCGCCGTCCTCGCTCAACTGCCAGGCGTGACGGCAGGTCTTGAGGATCTCCCGGGGCACACCGCCGGTGAGCTCCTGGAGGATGCCGACCGACTCGGACCCGAACGGCGCCGGCCACCGCTCGATCGCGTCCGACCCCGCGGCCGCCTCCGGCCGGGGGCCCGACCCCACGTACTCGGCGACCAGCCGCCCGGTGAGCTCCGCGCCGAACCGCGTCGGCCACAGCTGCACCACCCGCTCGTGCAGGCTCGGCCGGAACGCGTTCAGACCCCGCGGCGAGGTGCAGAACAGCAGCAGACCGCCCCGGCTGACATACACGTTGACCAGCCGCTCGAAGGCGTCCACGAACGTGCGCCGGGACTCCTCCGGCCAGTCCAGCACCTTCTCCAGCGAGTCGATCAGCAGCACGTACGGTTTGCCCACCCGGCCGTGCAGGAAGCCCTGTACGGCCAGCGCGTCGAAGACCGGGTCGATGCCCGAGACGGCGTCCTTGATGCCGCGTTCCTTCAACTGCTGCGCGGGCTCGTCGCCGCTCAGCCACGCCCACACCAGCGAGGTGAACCGCGGATCCTGGAGCAGGGCGAACGCGGTGGCGAAGCGCCGGTGCTCCGTCACCTCGCCGAGGGTGACGCGCAGGTCCGCGTGCATCACCTCGGGGTCGTAGCGCAGGGCGGACACCACCTTGTCCGGGTCGAGGACCCGGTCGCGCAGCCCGGTGGCGATGTCGTCGAGGGCGATGTCACCCAACGGGATGTCGTCCGGCCGGCCAGGACGCGTGTCGGCGCTCTGCTCGCCGACCCGCACCGCCGTCACGTACGCGTAGTAGTCCCGGACGAGTTCCTCGAACGCGGCACGCCCCTCAGGGCTGTCGGCAGGGCCCCGCAGCCGGTCGCGGTACATCCGGCCGAAGTCCTGCGCCGGCTCGTCGACGATCCACAGGGCGGGGCCGTCCGGGCGGGCCAGCGCGTTGCAGACCTCCCGGGCCGCATGGGACTTGCCCAGGCCGAACTCGCCCACCACGGCGATCGCCCGGCCCCGCCGGCCACCCCGGGGGCGGTCCCGGAGGTAGTCGCGCACCAGGCCCTGGAGATCCTCAAGGATCTGGGTCGGGACATGGGCGTTGCCCGAGTCCGCGGCCTCCACCGGGGCCTCGCCGAGGTCCGCCGACGGGCCCAGCCGCACGACCGGCACCAGGGGGAAGGGGTTGCTGTACCAGGTGTCTGCATTGTCTGCTGCGGCCACGATGGCACTCCTTGCGGGTCCTGTGAGGGCGCGGTCGGGGGTGGGCGTCAGCCACCGGAGCGGGGCGGGATCGGGTCACGGAGCAGGGAGGCGCGGCCGGCCCGCCGCCGTTCCCAGTGGGGTCTGAGCGCGTCGGCGTCGATCGGCCAGGGATGCGGCGCGCTGCGCAGCGCGTCCGCCGCCGAGTGGAACACCCTCCGCAGCTCGCGTACGTCGGACGGTCTCCATTCGGAGTGCGCCGCCACCAGGGAGCTCCTGTCCGGCTCGACCAGACCGCCCGGGCCGCCGTTCGCCGCCCGGGCGCTGTGACTGAACCGCCAGATGTCCTCGGCGTCCAGCTCGCGCAGCGCGAGATGGGTGACCGCCGCCGAACCATGGAGGGTGGCGGCCACTTCTTCCCTCGCCGTCTCCGCCGCACCGTGACTCACTTCGACGAACAGTACGATCCTGGGGTGCGCGGCGCTCAGGCAGGAGCGCAGAAAGTCGGTTCGCAGGCCGGCGTCGTTCCACCGTATGTGCGGGATCACGGCGAAAAGCAGGGCGTTGTGCTGGTCCAGCAGATCCCGCATGTCGCCGTAGGCCTGGTACGGATCCTCCTCCGCGACGATCGACCGGACGCGCTCCTCGGGGAAGGCGTGCCGCAACAGCCTCTTCGCGATCTCCTTGCGTATGCGGGTGTTGATCAGTTCGACCGGTGCGAACGACCCGTCCGGTCCGACGCTGATGCGGTGGCCGTCGTTCATCAGGCCCGCGGTCGGCACGCACACGGCGAGCGGGTCGCCCGCCTCGGACGCCCCCTTCGCCACCCGCTGCCGCGCCTCGTGGATGCACCGGTGGATGAGGCTGGTCTTGCCCATGCCGGGGAGTCCGCTGACGATCACCACACGGCCGTCCCCGGAGCCCCCGTCGAGGAGTTCGTCGAGGGTGGGCCAGCGCGCGAGGAAGCGCTTCAGCTGCTCGCCCGAGTGATCCACGTCCACCCACTGGTCCATGTGGTCCGGCTGCTTCCACGGCACCAGGGGGTGGTCGGCGCTGAACGTCGCGCGGGCGTCGGCATCCGGAAAACCGTTCGCCGGACCGTTCGAGCCGTACGGTTTGCGCACTCCGTAGGGGTTGGCCCAGTCGGAGCTGGTCATGCGTGAGGTCCTCCGGCGCTGGTGGGACGGTCGCTGCCGCGTGTTCCGGGCAGCCACCACAGGGGCGCCGGGCGTCGCAGATCCGCCACCTCGCGGATCCGCAGGTCCAGGGTCGTGCGCACGGCGTCCGCCTCGCTCTTTCTCTGGCGCGGCAGCAGGAGTTGACCCTCCCGGCTGCTCGGCAGTCTGTCCGTCAGGGGCAGGGAATCGGCCAGCCGCCGGGCCGCCTCGCGGCGCGGAGCGGGGCCGGGCACCTGGGCGAGGAGACCGGTGAGGGTCTCCCGGGCCCGTAACGCCTCGGCGTGGTCCGTCTCGGGATCCTGTTCGTACGCCGCGAGATACAGCCATGAGATCCTCCGGAATTCCTGCACGGCCGCCGTCAGTTGCCGGTCCCGCGTGCGCCGCTCCGCCGAGATCCGTTCCGTCGCCTGTCCGACCAGGGTGAGGACCGCGCCGGCCGCCAGCAGGTACACCCCGTCGAGGAAACCGCCCAGGCCGCCGGAGCCGCCCTTGTCCGCGGACGCCCCCGGCGGGTCGCCCGCCGCGGCCATGACCGCGTCGCAGACCCGCTCGAAGTCACTCTGATGCTTGTGGGCCCAGTCGTCGAGGGACATCACGCCGCCTTCGGAACCGGGCACCCGGACGGTGTCCGGGCCGGCGGGGCGCGACGGGCGCCGCACCACGCCCAGGCGTAACGCGGCCTGCCCGAGTTCGTCACGGTGGTCGTCGGCCAGGCAGTACACCAGGCGGACGTCACTGCCGCCGCTGTCGGCCGCGGCCTGCCCGGCGGTGGCGTGGAGGAGCAGCAGGGCGCCGAGCAGGACGGGTCGCCAGCGAGGGGCGGGGGAGGGGCTCTGGACGCCGTGCCCGCGCCCGGCGCGGTGGACACGTCCGCAGCGGCGGGGGCGCCCCCCGCCGCTTCCACCCCGCTCGACCATCCGGCCTCCCCGTTCTCCTGGCCGCGACCCGTCCCCGGGACGCCGCACACCCCTGCGGCTATGCGGAGGACCGCAGTCCGTCGCTCGTGGCCGGTGCCCCGCCCGGCGTGCGGTCGGCGGGGTCCGGATGCCGGGGGAGACGCTTCGGCCCGGCCGCGGGTTGCCGCTTCTTCCCCGCCCGGTGACGCGACCAGCAGCCGAACCCGATCCGGGCACCGTAGTGCAGCAGATTGACGGTCACCACGGCCGGTGCGACGACGCCGACCGTCTTCGGGAAGTCGCGTTCCAGGGTGAGGGCGAGCAGCACGGCCGTGAGCCCGTTCTGCTGACCGATCCCCAGCAGGATGCGGTCCCTCGCGGACAGGCCGCGGACGAAGAGCGGCATCAGCAGGATGGCCACCACCGCCTGCGCGAGGAACGCCGAACCCCCCAGCAGCAGGCCGGGCTTGAACGCCACCCCCTGGGCGACGAACAGGCCCAGCAGGACGGTGGCGAGCAGGAAGGCACCGGTGACCGCCCGTGCGAGAGGGCGGGCGAACACCGGTGCGCGCAGGAACAGTCCGGCCACCGCGACGGCCAGCATGAGCATGTTCGCGGCGGCGAGCCCCAGCATGACCACGACCACGAGGACCGCGAGCGGCGTCACCGGGCGCCTCGGGCGCACGGGCTCCTCGTCCTCCCGGCGGGCCGGCCACAGCCTGCCGCACGCCCACCACGCCAGCAGGGCTCCGGCCAGCAGCAGCCCGTTCAGCACCAGCCCGAGGGCGTATCCCCGGGCTCCGCCCCCCACCACCGAGGGCGTGCCCGTGTGCCCCGCGGCCGTGTAGGCGTACCCGGCGACGTACAGCGTCAGCAGGACCGTCATCGGATCGTCGAAGGCGGCCCAGGCCGTGAGCAGGGAGCGGGCGCGTTGCGACATGTGCCCGTCCTTGGTGAGGGCGGCCACCGACAAAGGGTCGATCTGCGCGACGACGATGCCGAGGACCAGGTACTGCGGGCGGTCGAAGGCCCAGACCATCACGCCCGAGATCATCGCCGCCTTGAGGACCACCCCCAGCGTGACGGCCGCCACCACGCCCCGCAGATCACGTCGCAGATCGGCCAGTTCGATGCCGTACGTGCTGCCGTACAGTCCCATGGCGAGCAGCAGCCCGGTGGCGATGACGTACCCGGTGGTGCCGACCAGGCGCGTCGGGTCCGACACCAGGCCGACCGACGTCCCCAGGAGCAGCGCGCCCAGCGCTCCGAGCAGTACGGCCGGAACCGCCGGCAGCTTCCGTCGCCGGCTTTCGTCGGGTCGTGACCTCTCCACCTGCTCCCCCCATCCCCCGGTGGTACGCCGCGAGCGTAGTCGGGCCGTTGGCACCTCGTGCGCTTATCGATACGGACGTGCAACCGCGAGAGCAACCAAGCTTAGATGTGAGCACCCGGACGGCGTAACACCATTGCCGGCCGTTCCCTTGCACGATGCCCGGTGGTGACGGCCGCTGAACGCTCTTCACCCCTGGGGTGGATCCACGGCGCCCCGGCCGGTGCGCCCGTCCGACGGCTGTGCGCCCCCGGCCCCGGGCGGGCGTCGGCGTGCGGGCGCGGACGTCGGCGCACGCGCCCGGCACGCCGCAACCGGCGTGCGCGAGCGGGCCCTCGGCAGATGGTGCGGAGCCGGCCCGCCCGGCACAGGGCGTGAGAGCCGGTGCCCCCCGGGCACATGGCGTGGTCGAGGACGTCACCCACCCCCATGGGCGACGTCCTCGACCGCTCCCCCGGTGCCGGACTGTGGCTCAGGTGCCCGTTCCGCGGATCCGTGCCGTCACCAGCACATCACCGCCGTCCCGCCGCATCCCCGGGCGGAGTACAGACGGACGCGGACGACGTAGCGGCGGCCCTTGACGAGCCGGGCGCGGATCATGGTGTTGTGCGGGGTTCCCCCGTCGTCCCGGCCGACGAGATAGCGGGGCTCCCCGTCCCGCTCCTCGAAGACCACGACGACGGCGTCGCAGTCGCCGAAGGTGCCCAGCGTGTAGGTGCGGCTCTCCGGCGGATCGATGCGGAAGTCCGCCTGCTCGCCCGGGCCGAGCCCGAGCGGCACCGAACGGAACGGCACCAGCGCGGGCGAACCCTGCGGATGCGCCGGCGGATACCAGCGGAGCACCGCCTCCTTGTCGGCGGCGGACAGGGTGCCGGGCGGGTTCAAGCCACCGCGGTACTGCTCCGGTTCCAGGATCAGCCCCGATGGGAAAGGGAACCCCATGATCGACTGGGGGTCCCAGACGGGGGCGTCGACCTCGTCGGGTCCCAGCTTGCGCAGGATGTTGTAGTGCGTCCGCTCCCGGCTCCAGTGGTGGGGCGGACCCGCCAGTTCGGCGTACACCGCCTCGTCGTCCCAGTGGAGGCCGGCGAACGGGCTCTGGTGCTCGTGCAGCAGGCCGAGCGCGTGACCGATCTGGTGCAGGGCCGTCGCGCGCTCCCCGGGCGCGGTCAGGTCCCATCCGAAGTTCATGGTGCGCTCGTGCCGCCCGGCCCGCAGCGCTTCCCGGCCCACCGCCGACCAGGAGCCGTCACCGGCCTGGAAGCCGATGCGCAGTTCGGCCTCCGAACGGTCGGCGACCTCGGCGAAGACGATCCCGATACCGAGGTCCTGCCACTCCCGGAAGCCCGCGCGCACCACGTCCCGCTGCTCCTCGGTACCGGCCCACGACACCCGTCGCGTCATCCCCCTCCCCGGCACGGGGATGACGGACGCGTCGGAGTCGCCGCCGAAGAACCAGTAGTGCAGGACGGTGCCGTTGACCCACTTCCGCCGCCCGCTCGCGAGCGCGCTCGGCCGCTCGGCCGCCGGCCCCCGTGCGAAGGCGGGCGCCGGCGTCCGTGCCAGCGAGCAGTAGCGTGCGGTCATGGGCCACAGCCTGCCGTGCGGCCCGTCCCCGGCGCCTGAGTCGGGGGCTACTCAAGTCGCCCTGTATCAGAAGTGAGTAGCCGCGCTCATGTCTGTGTGATGACTTACGAGACGGACGCGACGACGCTGGAGCTGCCCTGGCCGTTCACCGGCCGGGAGGACGAACGGGAGCTGGTCCGCCGGTCCCTGACCGGCGCACGACGCGGCATGGTGGTGACGGGCCCGGCGGGCTGCGGCAAGACCCGCCTGGTCGCCGAGGCGATCCGCGGCACCGACTGCGCCCGGGCGGCCGGCACCCCCGAGAGCCGGACCACCCCGTTCGCGGCGTTCGCCCACCTGCTGCCCGAGCCGGTCACGCTGCACGGCGCGGTCCGGTCGCTGTCGGGTGTGCGCACCCTGCTGGTGGACGACGCGCACCTCCTCGACGACGCCTCCGCCGCCCTGGTCCACCAGCTCGCCGTGCACGGGCGCACCCGGCTGCTGGTCGTCACCACGGGCGGCTTCCGCGTGCCCGGCGCGATCTCCCGGCTGTGGACCGGTGAACTCCTGCCGCGGCTCGCGCTGGAGCCGCTGCCCGAGGAGGAGACCGACGCCCTGCTCACGGCAGGTGCCGGTCCCCTCGACGCACTCACCGCGAACCGGCTGCGCCGTCTGAGCCGGGGCGACCTGCGGCTGCTGCGTGACCTGCTGGGGGCGGTGCGCGGGCTGCTGACCCCCGTCCCCGGCACCGGAGAACGGGCGTGGCGGGGCCCGGTCCCGCTGACCCCGGCGGTCCGCGAACGTGCCGCTGCCGTCCTCGGCCGGACCTGCCCCCCGGAGCGTGAGACCCTCGACCGGCTCGCCTTCGCCGAACCCCTGCCGCCGGACCAGGACGACCTTGATCTCGACGTCCTCGAAGTGCTGGAGTCCGACGGTCTGATCGAGGTCGACGACCGCGGTGCCGTCCGTCTCGCGCACCCCCTGTACGGGCCGGTGCTGCGGGCCGCGGCGGGCCGGCTGCGGGCCCGCAGGCTGGCCGGGACGCCGGACGCCTACGCCGCCGCCCTCGACGCCGAGTCGGCCGCCCTGGCCCACCGCATCGACCGGGCCGACGTACGGGCGACGGCCACGCCGGTGGGGGAGTGGCTGGTGGCCGAGGGCGGCCCGGTGCCGGCCGGGTACGCCGCGCTGCGCGCCCGGTTCGCCCGGCTGCGCGGGGAGGTGCGGGAGGCGGCGGCCTGGGCGCGGGAAGGCCTGCGGGGCGATCCCACCGACGCGTTCTGCCGGGCGGAACTCGACCTGGCCGTCGCGGCGGTGGACAGCCCCGGCGGCCCCGGCCTGGATCCGGAGTGCCTCACCGACCCCTACGACGCCGTCCGTCTCGGTGCCCCCGGGAAGGCCGTCGACCGGCTCGCCGGCGTCTTCGCCCGCCACGCCGACGCGCTCAGCCGCGCCGACGGCCCGCGACTGGACGAGGTGGCCGGGGAACTGGAGCGGCGGGGCTTCCTGCTGTTCGCCGCCGAGGCCCATGCCCAGGCCGTGGGCGCCCACCGCGATCCGCGCGCCGCCCGGCACTCGCGCACCCGGGCCGTCGCGCTGGCCCGGCGCTGCCAGGGCGCCCGGACGCCCGCCCTGTCCGGACTGGTCCTCGGTGAACTCACCGCCAGACAGCGGCAGATCGTCACCCTCGCGGCGGCCGGCCTGACCAACCGGCAGATCGCCGAACGCCTCACCCTGTCCGTCCGCACCGTCGGCAACCACCTGTACAGCGCCTACGCCCGCCTCGGCGCGAACGACCGCGGAGCCCTGCCGTGGCTGGACCGGACACCGCAGGCCCAGCCGGCCTGAACCGGAACCTGACAGCCGGCCTGCCCAGGCACCAGGACACGACCGGCTCGAACCGGTACCAGGACAGCCGGCCCGGCCGGCACCAGGACAGGCGGCCTGACCCGCACAGGGGACGGGTCAGGCCGCCCCGAACGCGGCGAACGCCCACCCCGTGGCCTGGTGCAGCGCGTCGCCCGGCAGCGCGGCCCGGGCGTCGCGCAGCGCCTCCGCCAGGGACAGTCCGGCGTCGAGTCCCTTGTGCAGCGCGAGCATCAGCGGCACCACCGCGGCGTCGTTCACGGGCGCGCTGCACGCCACCACTCCGGCCGTGCCCAGCGGCAGCAACGCCGTGACCAGGCCCAGCAGTTCGTCGGCTCCGACGGAGGCGAGGCGGGCGGTGTCGCAGCAGGACAGGATGATCCGGTACGGGCTGCGGTCCAGCCGCTCGAAGTCGTGCACGACGATCGGCCCGTCCGCCATCCGCAGGGACGAGAACAGCGGACTGTCCGCACGGAACGTGCCGTGCGCCGCGATGTGCGCCAGCGCCGCCCCGTCCAGCTCCTCCAGCACCCGCGGCACCCGCGCCCGGTCCTCCTCCAGGACCGTCGCACCGCCGTACCGGCCGGCCAGCTCGGGCACCTCGGCACCGCCCGTCGCCAGACCAGGGCCGCGCACCAGCACATGACGGCCGTCCGGCGGCGGCGCGGTCTCCCGGGCCCGCAGCCAGCTGCCCGCCGACGGCGACACGCTGAGCACCCGCTCCCGCAGCGACGGCAGCAGCGCCCACGGCACCCGGTGCAGCCGCGCCGGCGGCACGATCACCACCGGCCCGCGGCCCAGATGCGCCGCGGCCGGTCCGAGCAGCAGTTCCTCCAGCCGCCGCCCCGCCGCCTCCACCACCGCGAGCCGGGCCTCGGCCCCGGGGTGGGCCAGCCGCCGCAGGCCGGCCTGCACGTGCTCGGCCTCGGTCTCCGCCTCGGTGAGCAGCCCGGCCCCGAACCGGCGCACCCGCCCCTGCCCGCACAGCAGCACCTGCACCCGCCCGTCGACGACGGCCAGCTCCACCAACAGCACCTCGTGGCCCAGCCGTTCCAGCAGCCGGCCGACGTCGAACCGGTCCCCGTCCCCGGGCGCCTCGCCCCGCATGTGCAGCGTCCGGGAGCGGATCTCCCGCTCCAGGCGCCGCTGTTCGCGCTCCAGCGCCACGACCGGCCGGCCCTCCATCCGGGCCGCCTCCGCACGCGCGGCGATCTCGCGGAAGGCCGTCATACCGCTGAGCAGCTCCGGGTCGGCGGGCGGCCGGGTCGGCGGTGTCGACAGCACGGTGGCCCGCCATCGCTCGCTCCACACCAGCAGCCGCCGCGGTCCGCCGGAGACCAGACTGACCCGCTGCGCCAACGCCGCCAGTTCCGCGCCCTGTTCGGTGGCACGCGCCCGCAGTTCTGAGGCGCCCAGGGTCATCCGGTGGTCGTCCAGCACGTCCAGTCCCCGCCGGCAGGCCTCCAGCACACCCCGGGACGATCCGGCGGCCCGCGCCCGCAGCGCCTGCGCCGCCCAGCCCGTCAACCGCGCCAGCGGCGGACCGCTGCGCCGGCTGCGCGCCGCCACGGCCAGGTGCCGCTCCGCGTCCGCGGTCCAGCCCAGGTCCAGCGCGATCCGGCCCGCGAGCAGCGACGCCTCCGGCGCGGCCGGGGAACCGAAGGACGCCAGCCTCCCGGCCAACGCCGCCGCGTCGGCGACCAGCCGCCCCGAGCCACGCCCGGCCGCGTGCCGCGCCTCGGTCAGCACCAGCCGGGCGTGCGTCTCCCACCAGGTGCGCCGCTGCCCGGCGAACAGCCGTACCGCGAGGGCCGCGCGGGCGATCGCCGTGTGCGGATCGCCCGCGAGCCGGGCGGCCCGCGCCGCGGCCAGCAGCAGCTCCGCCTTGCGGGTGGACTGCCCGCCGATCCCGTCCAGCCGCCCGGTCGCCGCGTCCGCCTCGGCCAGCGCCTCCGGCGCCAGACCGGCCGCCATCAGCACCTCGCAGCGCCGGATGTTCAGCATGAAGGTCGGCGTGCCGAGCCGGGCGTACCGCTCCTCCGCCTCGTCCAGCAGCCGCAGCGCCGCCGGCACGTCCCCCGACCGGAACGCGGCCAGGCCCCGGCTCTCCACCGCGTCGGCCTTGTCGTGCTCCTGGCCGGTGGTGTCCCACAGCGCCTCGGCCGCGGCGAAGTCCGCGTCCGCCCGCTCCACCGATCCCAGCGCCAGATGCACGGTGGCCCGCAGGGTCAGCGCCCGCGCCGTCCAGATCACGTCGTCCGCCTGCCGCAGCACGGGCACCGCCCGGCGCACGTCCTCCAGCGCCTCGCGATGGTGACCGAGCACCCACCACACGTACGCCCGCCGGTACAGCACCCGCGCCCTGGTGTGCCCGCCGCCCCGTGCCACCCCCCGCTCGAACGCGGCCAGGCCGTCCCGGGTGCGGCCCGCGTGCACCAGCGCCACGCCCAGCGTGGCCAGCACGTCCGCCTCGCGGTCGGCCGAGTCGGCGCGCGCCGCGCACTGCCGGGCCCGTCGCAGATGGTGCAGCGCGAGCCGCAGATCGCCGAAGTCCCGCTGCCAGATGCCGATCACCTGGTGGGCCACGGAGGCGTCCAGCGGGGAGGGGCCGGCGCCGAGCAGCGCCCGGGCCCTCGCGAGGGCCTCGCCCGGGTCGGCGAACACCATCGGCAGCAGTTCGGTCACCGAGTCGCTTCCCGCTGTCACTCCTCGGATGGTAGTGGTCCCGGAGCACGTCCCACAGGTGTGGAGCTGTATCAAGGGACGGCCCGGCGGCTCTTGTTGACGACCGCTCAGCGCCGCCGGACGACGCCGTCGCACCAACGGGAGGACCCGCCATGGCACCTCAGCGATTCCACGAGCAGTTCGACCACATCCAGCGCTCGATGCCGGACGTCCCCCTGGCGATGGGCCCGGACGACTCGGCGGAGTTCATGTACGAGAAGGGCGTGGTCCTCGTCCGCGACGGCGAGGAGGCCCGGGTCGTCGAGGACACGGTACGGGCGCACTTCACGGCGGCACCCGACCTCGACCAGGAGCAGGTCCGGCGCGCGGGCCCGCAGACCAACCGCAGCGGCATCACCCGCATCCGGGTCGGCGACCCCGGCGAGGGCGGCCGGGGCGCCGACCGTGCCGTCGCCCACGCCCTGCGCTCGGTACGCGAGCACGAGTCCCGGGCCGGGCACCGGATGGTCGCCCGCAATCACGTGGTGCACATCGCCGTCAACGCCTGCCCCGGCGACGAACCCGTCCCCGTACCGCTCAGCGAACCACCCAACCCGGCCGCCGCCGACACGCCCCACGACCCGGACACCGCCGTCGCCGTCCTCGTCGTCGACACCGGCCTCACGCACGACTACCGCTCCTGCGGCCTGCTGGCCCACACCGGCGGCGACGCCCAGGAGCGGGAGTGCGACGACCAGGGGGTCCTCCGGCAGTACGTCGGCCACGGCACGTTCATCGCCGGGCTGGTGGCGGCCGTGGCGCCCAACACCGACATCACTGTGAGCGGCACCCTCAACGACGCGGGCGCCATCCTGGAGTCGGAGTTCGGCGAGAGGCTCTTCGAGGTCGTCGACGCGGGCGGCTGGCCCGACGTCCTCAGCCTCTCCGCCGGCACCGCCAACGGCCGCACCGACGGCCTGCTGGGCGTCGAGCACTTCATGCGGGAACTGCGCGAGCAGCGCACCCTGCTGGTCGCCGCCGCGGGAAACAACGCCGGTGCGACGCCGTTCTGGCCCGCCGCCTACGCCGATCTGCCCGGCTGGGAGGACTCCGTGCTCTCGGTCGGCGCCCTGCGCAGCGACGGCGAGTTCGGCGCCTGCTTCACCAACCACGGCCCCTGGGTGAAGGTCTACGCCCCCGGGGAGCGTCTCACCAGCGCCCTCACCGGCTTCGACTCCCCGGTCCCGTACGTCTACCAGCACTCCACCTACGACACCTGCCGCTACGGCTTCTCCTACGGCTGCACGTGCAGTCACCCCCGGCACAGCGGCGTGCTGAGCGACGAGGGCGTCGCCGCCAAGCCGGATCAGGTGATGTTCGAGGGGTACGCGCAGTGGAGCGGCACCTCCTTCGCCACCCCGGTGACCGCCGGCCTGGTCGCCGCGCACATGACGGCGCACAAGGAGACCGACCCGCGCGCGGCCCGGCGGCAGCTCCTGCAGATGAACACGGGGTTCGCGGAAGTGCGCGGTGCGCACGTTCCGGCGCTTCGTCCGCCCACCTGGCGCCCGGTGCCCGTCGTGCGCCTCGGCCCCGGACTGTGACGGCCGAAGCCGCCCCCTCCACGGCGTACGATGACGTGCCGTACTCGAGGGGTGGGGCTGCCGTGGACCGTACTGATGCCGGCGCGCTCGTCCAGGCGGCCGCCGACGGTGACGCGGCGGCCTGGAAGGCGCTCGTGGAGGGGCTGAGCCCCCTGGTGTGGTCCGTCGTCCGGGCCCACAGGCTCTCCGACGCCGACGCGCACGAGGTGTACCAGACAGCCTGGTTCCGCTTCGCCCAGCACCTCGGGCGGATCCGCGAGCCCGGCAAGGCCGGCGCGTGGCTGGCGAGCACCGCGCGCCACGAGTGCCTGAAGGTCATCCGCAGCGCGCAGCGGCTGACCCTCACGGACGATCCGCGGATGCTGGACCGGGTCAGTGAGGACGGTACGCCGGAACAGTCGCTGCTCGACTCCGAGGAGGCCGCCGCGCAGAGCGAACGCGTCCGGCGGCTGTGGCAGGAGTTCGAGGAACTGGGCGAGCGGTGCCGCCAGTTGCTGCGCGTGCTGATGGCGACGCCGCCGCCCAGCTACCACGACGTGTCCGCCGCGCTGGGGATCGCGGTCGGCAGCATCGGGCCGCTGCGCCAGCGCTGTCTGCGGCGCCTGCGGGCCCGGCTCGAGGCACGGGGGGCGATGTGAGCGACATGAACGGCATGCACGGCATGGACGACGACGACCTGTTCGGCGAGGGGGACTTCGACGACCGGGAGTTCGACGACGATCTGCTGGAGGAGGAGCTGCGGCGGGCCGCCGCCGTCCTCGACCCGGTTCCGGCGGTCCTCCAGCAGATCGCGGTCGACGCCTACGCGCTGCACGACCTGGACACGCGCGTGGCCGAGCTGACCTTCGACTCGCTGGTCGACGCCCTCCCGGTCAGGGGTGTCGCCGACGTGCCCCGGATGCTGACGTTCCGGGCGGGTGGGGTGACCGTGGACGTCGAGGTGACCGAGCGGGGGCTGATGGGCCAGGTGCTGCCGCCGCAGCCGGCCCGGATCGAGGTGCTCGGCGGACCGCGGCCCGGCTTCCCGCTCACGGCCGACGACCTGGGCCGCTTCACCACCGACGTACCGCTGTCCGGCCCGTTCGCCCTGCGGCTGCGCACGGGCGGGGACGTGGTGGTGACGGAGTGGCTGCGGGCCTAGGTGTATTGATCACGGGTCACCGTCGTGCGGTTCAGCGGGACACGGCGTCCACCAGGGCGGCCAGTGCCCTGCCGAGCCGCTCCAGCCCGGGCCCGGCGGGGCCGCCCGGTTCGGTCATGTAGGTGTCCCGGCGGATCTCCACCATGAGCGCGCTCACCTCGGGCCGCTTCCCGTGGAACTCCGCAGGCACGTAGGTCCCGCTGAACGGGGTGTCGAGTTCCGTCTCCCCGAACGCTTCCCGGGCGGCGTCCAGCAGCGCGGGAGGCGTGTGGAAGGAGTCGGTGCCGAGACAGACCGCCGGGCGGGGCCCGTCCCCGTGCAGCTCGTAGGGAAGTCTCCGGCTCGGGTAGGAGTGCACGTCGATGATCACGGCCCGCCCCGTGGCGTCCAGCCGGTCCGCCACGGCCCGTGTCATCGCCCGCGCGTACGGCTCGAAGTACCGCTCGACGAGCGGGCCGGCGTCGGTGTCGTCGGGCCGTAGCACCCCGCCGTGCGTGGTCCGGGTGTAGACCGCCCCCATTCCGACGGCCAGCATCTCCTCCCGCTCGTCCGGGAACCGTTCCGGATCGACGACCAGCCGCGACAGCCGGTTGACGCATCGCCACGGTGTGAGGCCGGCCAGCCCGGCCGCCGTCTCGGCGATCTCCGCGGTGTGCGCGTCGGTGATGTGGTCGAGCTCCCGCTCCAGCTCCTCGTCATCGAGCACGATCCGCTCCCGCACGACGTCCGGTATCTCCCGCGCGGAGTGCGGCACATGAAGGATCACCGGGGACTGCCCGGCCCCGGGCAGCAGCTCGAAGGGCGGCGGGGCGTCGGTCACGGGGCGGCTCCAGGACGTGGATCGGTGGTGTGCGGCAGGATCGAGGTGCCTCGGAAGGCCGTGTGAGGGCGGATACGGCTCCGCCCCGGCCGGGCGCGCGGCCGGCCGGGGCGGAGTCGGAGGGCCGATGCGGCCCGGGACGTCAGCTCAGGGACGCCAGGACCTCGTTCCACGTGGTGGACGGGCGCATGACCTCCGCGGCCTTCGCCGGGTCGGGCTGGTAGTACCCGCCGATGTCGACGGGCTTGCCCTGGGCGCCGACCAGCTCGTCGACGATCTTCTGCTCGTTCGCGGCGAGCGTCTCGGCGAGCGGGGCGAAGGCCTTCGCCAGGTCCGCGTCCTCGGTCTGCCCGGCCAGCTCCTGCGCCCAGTACAGGGACAGGTAGAAGTGGCTGCCGCGGTTGTCGATGCCGCCGACGCGACGGGTCGGGGACTTGTCCTCGTTGAGGAAGGTCGCCGTGGCGCGGTCGAGGGTGTCGGCCAGCACCTGGGCGCGGGCGTTGCCCGTCACCTTGGCGTACTGCTCCAGGGACGGCACCAGGGCGAAGAACTCACCCAGGGAGTCCCAGCGCAGGTAGTTCTCCTTGACCAGCTGCTGGACGTGCTTCGGCGCGGAACCGCCGGCGCCCGTCTCGAACAGGCCGCCGCCCGCCATCAGCGGGACGACCGACAGCATCTTGGCGCTGGTGCCCAGCTCAAGGATCGGGAACAGGTCGGTCAGGTAGTCGCGCAGGACGTTGCCGGTGACCGAGATCGTGTTCTCGCCGCGGCGGATGCGCTCCACCGACAGCTTCGTCGCCTCGACCGGGTTGAGGATCCGGATGTCCAGGCCCTCGGTGTCGTGCTCGGCGAGGTAGGTGTTGACCTTGGCGATCAGGTTGGCGTCGTGCGCGCGGGTCTCGTCCAGCCAGAACACGGCCGGGTCGCCGGTGGCGCGGGCGCGGGTGACGGCCAGCTTCACCCAGTCCCTGATCGGCGCGTCCTTCGTCTGGCAGGCGCGGAAGATGTCGCCGGCCGAGACGGTCTGCTCGATGAGTGCGGTGCCGCTCGCGTCGACCAGGCGAACGGTGCCCGTGGTGGGGATCTCGAAGGTCTTGTCGTGGCTGCCGTACTCCTCGGCCTTCTGCGCCATGAGGCCGACGTTCGGCACCGAGCCCATGGTGGACGGGTCGTAGGCGCCGTTGGCCCGGCAGTCGTCGATCACGGCCTGGTAGACGCCCGCGTAGGAGGAGTCCGGCAGGACCGCGAGGGTGTCGTGCTCCTGGCCGTCCGGGCCCCACATGTGGCCCGAGGTGCGGATCATGGCCGGCATGGAGGCGTCGACGATGACGTCCGAGGGGACGTGCAGGTTCGTGATGCCCTTGTCGGAGTCGACCATGGCCAGCTCCGGGCCCTCGGCGAGCTCGGCGTCGAAGGAGGCCTTGATCTCGGCGCCCTCCGGCAGGGCGTCCAGGCCCTTCCAGATGCCGCCCAGACCGTCGTTCGGGGTCAGGCCGGCCGCGGCGAGCTTGTCGCCGTACTGCGCGAACGTCTTCGGGAAGAAGGCGCGCACCACGTGGCCGAAGACGATCGGGTCGGAGACCTTCATCATCGTCGCCTTCAGGTGCACCGAGAACAGCACACCCTCGGCCTTGGCACGGGCGACCTGCGCGGTCAGGAACTCGCGCAGCGCGGCGACGCGCATCACGGAGGCGTCGACGACCTCACCGGCGAGCACCGGTACGGACTCGCGCAGCACGGTGGTCGTGCCGTCGTCGCCGACGAGCTCGATGCGCAGCGTGCCGTCCTCGGCGATCACGACCGACTTCTCGGTGGAGCGGAAGTCGTTCTGGCCCATGGTCGCCACGTTGGTCTTGGACTCCGGGGTCCAGGCGCCCATGCGGTGCGGGTGGGACTTGGCGTAATTCTTGACCGAGGCGGGGGCGCGCCGGTCGGAGTTGCCCTCACGCAGGACCGGGTTCACGGCGGAGCCCTTGACCTTGTCGTAGCGGGCGCGGATCTCGCGCTCCTCGTCGGTCTTCGGGTCGTCCGGGTAGTCCGGCAGCGCGTAGCCCTGGCCCTGCAGCTCGGCCACGGCGGCCTTGAGCTGCGGGATGGACGCCGAGATGTTCGGCAGCTTGATGATGTTGGCGGCGGGCGTCTTGGCCAGCTCGCCGAGCTCCGCGAGGGCGTCCGGGATGCGCTGGTCCTCGGTCAGGTACTCCGGAAATACGGCGATGATGCGCCCGGCCAGCGAGATGTCGCGGGTCTCCACAGCGACACCGGCCTGCGAGGCGTACGCCCGGACCACCGGCAGGAAGGAATACGTCGCCAGTGCGGGGGCCTCGTCAGTGTGCGTATAGATGATGGTCGAGTCAGTCACCGGGTGCTCCGCTCCACGTCTGCAACATTGCTCGACATCAAGATATCTCGTGAGCGACCTCGTCTCGACAGGGGTCCGCGACCAGTTTCGTGCAACCGATCGCCCCGTTCCCGTGTCTGGGAGAGAGATCACTCACTCCAAGCCACGGCCGGACCTGACCACCCGGCCGTCCGAGCGAAAGCGGACCATGAGATATCGCACCAGAGTGACGGCCCCCGCAGCCGCGCTGATCGGCACGGCAGCGGCACTCACCACGGGGATTCCGGCCCAGGCGGCTCCCGGCACCGGCGCCACCCCGGGCGCCGAGACCCTCGGTGACCCCGTCTACCCCGCCCTCGGCAATGACGGATACCGCGTCTCGGCCTACCACCTCGACTTCGCCTACGACGTCACGACCAAGCTCGTCGAGGCCACCGCGACCCTGACCATCCGCACCACCCAGGCCCTGAGCCGCTTCTCCCTGGACGCGCGCGGCCTGGACATACGCTCCGTCCGGGTCGACGGCCGCACCGCCGCCTTCGAGCAGGTGGCCGAGAAGCTGCGGATCACCCCCGCCGGCCCGCTCCCGGCGAAGGCCCGGGCCAAGGTCGTGGTGGCCTACGGCGCCGACCCGCGCCGGACCCCGCCGCCCGCCGGCGGCTGGGTGGCCACCCCGGACGGATTCGCGGTGTGCTGCCAGCCGGACCTGGCGCACACCGTCTTCCCCTGCAACGACCACCCCTCCGACAAGGCCGATTTCACCTTCCGGATCAGCGTGCCCGACGGGCTGCGGGGCGTCGCCAGCGGCACATTGGTGTGCACCGAGCAGCTGTCCGGCGGCCTGACCGCGTACACGTACCGCTCCCGCTCGCCGATCGCCACCGAGGTGGTGCAGATCACCGTCGGCGACTACGTGATCAAGGAGCGGCAGGGTCCGCACGGACTGCCGCTGCGCGACGTCGTCCCGGTGGCCCGGGCCACCGCCCTGGAACCGGCGCTGGCGCTCACCCCGGGCCTGGTGGCGTGGGTCGAGCAGCGGCTGGGCGCGTACCCCTTCGAGACGTACGGCCTGCTGCCCTGCAACAACGACGCCTCGAACGCCTTCGACTTCACCGGCCTGGAGACCCAGACCCTCACGCTCTACAAGCCGAACTACCTCCTCCAGGAGGAGAGCAAGATCGGCTCGCACATGATGCACGAGCTGGTCCACTCCTACTTCGGCAACAGCGTCAGCCCCGCCACCTGGGCCGATCTGTGGCTGAACGAGGGCCACGCCGACTTCTACGGCCTGCTGTACCGCTACGAGCGCGGCTGGACCGATTCGCTTGGCATGACCACGCTGGAAGCACGTATGAAGCACACCTACGCGCAGGGCGACCAGTGGCGCCGCGACTCCGGGCCGGTGGCGGCGCCCAACGCGGCCAACCTGTTCGACAGCCAGCGCTACCTGGGCGGGGTGCTCGTGCTGTACGCGCTGCGGCAGCAGGTCGGGGAGGCGGCCTTCACGGCCCTGGAGCGCACGTTCCTGGAGCGGTACCGCGACTCCACCGCCTCCACCGAGGACTACATCGCCCTCGCCTCGGAGATCTCGGGGCAGGACGTCACCGGCTTCCTGCGGGACTGGCTGTACGGCACGAAGACGCCGCGGATGCCGGGGCACCCGGACTGGACGGTGACGCCGGTGAAGGCGTCCCTCGCGGCACCGCGCGACCGGAGGGACAGCCACCACCACGACAACTCCGCGACGCTGTGACGAGCGGCCCCTAGTCGAACCGGGCGGAGCTCAGACCGCCCGGCTCGATCTCGCCGGTCCGCTGCTGCGGGATGACGGCCCCGCCCTGCTGGAGCGCCACCGTGCGCGCCGGGGCGGGGATGCGGATGCCCTCCGCGCGGTAGCGCTTGTGCAGGCGCTTGATGAACTCGTGCTTGATCCGGTACTGGTCGCTGAACTCGCCGACGCCCAGGATGACGGTGAAGCCGATGCGGGAGTCGCCGAAGGTGTGGAACCGGATGATCGGCTCGTGGTCCGCCACAGCGCCGTCCACCTCGGTCATCGTCTCGGCGATGACCTCGTTGGTGACCCGCTCCACCTGCTCCAGGTCGCTGTCGTAGGCCACCCCGACCTGGACCAGGACGGTCAGCTGCTCCTCCGGGCGCATGAAGTTGGTCATGTTCGCCTTGGCGAGCTGGCCGTTGGGGATCACGACCAGGTTGTTCGACAGGTTGCGGATCGTCGTCTGCCGCCAGTTGATGTCCTCGACGTAGCCCTCCTCGCCGCTGCTGAGCCGGATGTAGTCACCGGGCTGGACGGTCTTCGAGGCGAGGATGTGGATGCCCGCGAAGAGGTTGGCGAGGGTGTCCTGCAGGGCCAGCGCGACGGCCAGACCGCCGACGCCGAGGGCGGTGAGCAGCGGCGCTATCGAGATGCCCAGGGTCTGGAGCACCACCAGGAAGCCGATCGCCAGGACCAGGATCCGGGTGATGTTGACGAAGATCGTGGCCGATCCGGCGACCCCGGAGCGGGACTGGGTGACCGTGCGCACCAGCCCCGTCACGACCCGGGCCACCGACACGGTCGCCACGAAGATCAGCAGCACGGTGAGCACCTGGTTCGTGGTGTGCTGCACCGTCCGGGTCAGCGGCAGCACCGCCGCCGCGCCCGCCACTCCGCCCACGACCGCCCCCCAGGGCACCACGGCCCGCAGCGCGTGCACGATCACGTCGTCGCCGCTCCAGCGGGTGCGGTCGGCGTGCCGGCCCAGCCAGCGCAGCAGGACGCGCAGTGCGAACGCCGCCAGCAGGCCCGAGCCGAGGGCGATGCCGGCGAACAGCAGATCGTCCACGGTCAGCGCCCGGTTCACCGGTCACCTCCGGGGCGGGGAACCGCGGCGAACGCCGCCACCTGCGGCCGGATGTGAAGTCTCATCACGTCGTCACCTGCTCGTCTTCCGGGATGTCAGAAGGTGCCCGACCGCCCTGACCTGCGGTCGGCACGATCGTTCATCCTGCCGTATCCCGTGCAGGGTTCCGTACCGGAGACGGGGGTGGGCGGAGGGTGAGTTGCTGCACATGACGCAGGGTCACGCCGGGCTCGCTCACAGGTCCGGGAAAGACCGTGCCTGCCCTCGCCGGAGACGAATCGGGCCGCTCTCCGCAGGCTCTCGGCCGGCACACCGGTGCCGTACCGGAACTCGGCGCGCAGCGCGGCCGGTCATCGAGGCCCTCCTGGTCCAGCACGGAGGGCCGGTCGGAGCGCAGGCAGGACTGCGGGAACCGGGCGATCTCCGCGCCCGGTTCCTCGGCCGCGGCCCGGGCCCGGCCCCGGGTCAGATCACCTTCAGCCGTACCAGCGCCGCCAGCGTCAGCGCGCCCGGCACCAGCGGCAGCCAGACGGTGATCACCCGGAACGCCAGCACCACGGCGGTGGCCACCGCGGCCGGGCCGCCCGCCGCCACCAGCGCCACCACCAGCGCCGCCTCGACCGAGCCGATGCCGCCCGGGGTGGGCACCAGCGCGACGGCGACCGTCGCCGCCAGGTAGGCCACCGCCATGTGCGCGGCCGGGACGTCCAGCCCCAGCGCCCGCCCCACCAGCACCAGTACGGACGCCTGCAACGCCGGGAAGGCGAAGGAGCCGCCCCACAGCGCGAGGGCCCTGGCCGGCCGGGTGTGCACCGAGCGGGCCTCGCCGAGCGCCGTCCGCAGGAAGGACACCAGGGCCGAACGCAGCCGCCGGACCAGGGCGAGCACGGTCGCGGCGATCACCAGCGCCACCGCGACACCGGCCAGCAACGGGCCGAACGCCGTCTCCGGCACCAGCGTGCCGAGGCGCAGCGCGTCGGGGAAGGCGATGAACAGGGCGCCCAGCAGCAGCACCCGGCCGGCGCTCTCAGCGAGCAGGTACAGGCCGAGGGCGGCCGAGGAACGGGCGAGCGGCAGCCCGCATACGGTCATGAACCGCAGGTTGACCGCGCTCGCGCCCAGCCCGGTCGGCAGCAGGTGGTTGGCCGCTCCGGCCGCGAACTGCGTGGCCAGCAACCGCCGTCGGGGCAGCCGCTCGACGACCGCGCCCTGCCGTGTGCAGGCGGCGGCGACCCAGGTCAGGCAGGTCGCGCCGACCGCCGCCAGCAACCAGGGCCACTCGGCGGTGCCCAGATGCGCGAAACCGTCGGCCAGCACCGACCGGTGCCGCACCGCGACCACGGTGACGAGCAGGAGCGGGAGCAGACACAGGAGCTGCCGCAGACGGCGGACCGGGACGCGACGGGGGAGTCGTCCCGGGCGGAGTTCGGGGAGTTGTACCGCTGTCACGTCTCCAGAGGCTGTCCAGGCCGTGCCAACTGCGGGTTGCGGGAGCGGGGACCGGGGATTGCGCGCGGGAAGCGGCTGCGTGGGGAGCGTCATCGGGGCCTTTGCGCGAAGGGACGGGGAAGAGGGGGATCGGGCTGATTGTGCGGGATGTCGGGGCAATGCGCGAGCTTCCTTGACCTCAAGGTTGCTTGAGGTTCTACGGTCGCCCTCATGAGCATGGAGACCACCGCGTGGACACAGCTGCACAGCGTGATCAACGCCGAACAGGAGCGCCGCCCCTTCGCGTTGGCGACCCTGCGCCGCATCGGCGCCTTCGCCCGCCCGCACCGGCGCCGCATCGCCCTCTTCGTCCTGCTGGGCGTGGGCACCGCCCTGCTGGCCGTGGCGACACCCGTCCTGGCCGGGTCGGTCGTGGACACGATCGTGTCCCACGGGGACGAGGACGAAGTCGTACGTCTCGCCCTGCTCATCGCGCTGATCGCGGTGGCGGAGGCGGCCCTGGGCATCCTCGGCCGGAGACTGTCGGCGACGCTCGGGGAGCATCTGATCCTCGATCTGCGGACCGCCGTCTTCGACCATGTGCAGCGCATGCCGGTCGCGTTCTTCACACGCACACGTACGGGCGCCCTCGTCTCCCGGCTCAACAACGACGTCATCGGCGCCCAGCGCGCGTTCAGCACCACCCTCTCCGGAGTGGTCGGCAACCTCGTCACGCTGCTGCTCACGCTCGCGGTGATGCTCACGCTGTCCTGGCAGATCACCCTGCTCGCGCTGGTGCTGCTGCCGGTGTTCGTGATCCCGGCCCGCCGCATGGGCCGTCGCATGGCCACGATGCAGCGGGAGGCGGCGACGCTGAACGCCGCGATGGGCACCCGCATGACCGAGCGGTTCTCCGCCCCCGGAGCAACCCTCGTCAAGCTGTTCGGACGGCCGGAGGAGGAGTCGCGGGAGTTCGCCGAGCGCGCCCGCCGGGTCGCGGACATCGGGATCCGCACGGCGACCGCCCAGGCGGCCTTCATCACCGCGCTCACCCTGGTCTCCGCCCTCGCCCTGGCCCTGGTCTACGGGCTCGGTGGCTGGTTCGCCCTGCGCGGTGCCCTGGAGCCCGGCGCGGTCGTGTCGCTCGCGCTGCTCCTGACCCGGCTCTACGCGCCGCTGACGGCGCTCGCGGGGGCGCGCGTCGAGGTGATGAGCGCCCTGGTCAGTTTCGAGCGGGTCTTCGAGGTGCTCGACCTCAGGCCTCTCATCGAGGAGAAGGCGGACGCGCGTGCGGTGCCCGAGGGGCCCGTCGCGGTCGAGTTCGACAACGTCCGCTTCGGCTACCCGGCGGCCGACAAGGTCTCCCTCGCCTCCCTGGAGGAGGTCGCGTCCCTGGACGGCCGGGGCGGCGACGAGGTGCTGCACGGCGTGTCCTTCCGTGCCGAACCCGGTCAGACCGTGGCGCTCGTCGGCTCCTCCGGCGCGGGCAAGTCGACCATCGCACAGCTGATGCCGCGCCTGTACGACACCGACGAGGGAGCGGTGCGCATCGGCGGCGTCGACGTCCGCGACCTCACGGCCCGGTCGCTGCGGCAGACCCTGGGCATGGTCACCCAGGACGGCCACCTCTTCCACGACACCGTCCGCGCCAACCTGCTCCTCGCCCGGCCCGAGGCCACGGAGGACGACCTGTGGGACGCCCTGCGCCGGGCCCGCCTCGACGACCTCGTACGCTCCCTGCCCGACGGCCTGGACACCGTGGTCGGCGAGCGTGGTTACCGTCTGTCCGGCGGTGAACGCCAGCGCATGACCATCGCCCGGCTGTTGCTGGCCCGCCAGCGCGTGGTCATCCTCGACGAGGCCACCGCCCACCTCGACAACACCTCCGAGGCCGCCGTCCAGGAAGCACTCGAAGGCCGCACGGCCGTCGTGATCGCCCACCGGCTCTCCACCGTCCGCGCGGCCGACCAGATCCTGGTCGTCGAGGCCGGCCGGATCGTGGAACGGGGCACGCACGAGGAACTCCTGGCGGCGGGGCGGCGGTACGCGGAGTTGTACCGCACCCAGTTCGCGGAACGGGGCGACGGGACGCGGGGCGAGGCGGTGGAGGAGGCCGCCTGAGGCGTGAACGCCCGCCCGGACCCGTGCGTACTCCTGTCGAACACCTGGCGAAAGACCGCACCCGGAGAGGCGACGTGTCCCAGCAGTATCCGCCCGCACGATCCACCCGCCGCACCCCGTCCCGGGCCCCGGGGCCGCGCGCCCTCGCCGCGGCCGGCGCCCTGGTGGTCCTCCCGCTCGTCACGGCCTGCGGCGGCGGTGGCGACGGCAAGGGCGCCGACGGTGGCGGCGAGGCGGCGCCGAGCGTGACCGCCGCTCCCGCCGCCGGAGTCGTCGCACCGGCCAAGGTGGAGGTGATCGCCGGGCTGACCGGCTGCAAGGCGGAGATCCGCATCGACGCCGACGAGCTGCGTCAGGGCCTGTGCCACACCGAGAAGGCCGACTACCTCATCACTACGTTCCCCGAGGAGAGGCTCAAGGAGACCTGGCTGGAGGAGGCGCGCGTCTACGGAGGCACCTACCTCGTCGGCACGCGCTGGGTGGTCAGCGTGAAACCCGCGCTGCTGGAGTCCTTCCGCGCGAAGCTCGGCGGCACGATCAGGGAGCTGCGGGGCATCGGCCCCGAGCGGGGCGGGCAGTCACGGGGCATCGGGCCCACGCCGAGCGGGGAGCCCCGGGGCATCGGGCCCACGCCGACCGGGCGGTGATGACCGCTCTCTTCGGTTTCGGCTGGTGGAGGTCATGATGGTGCGGCTCGGCACATGAGCCGCCCCCTCCGCGGCGGCCTCGCAGATTGAAAGGGCATGAGCGTGGAGACCGCCGAACTCGTGGAGCGGGCCCTGCGCGCGGCGGAGGGCACCCTGTCCGCCACCGAGTGCGCCGCCGCCACCGGCGTCTCCCGGGTGAGCGCCCGCCGCTACCTGGAGTACTTCCACGGCATCGGCAGTGCGGAGGTGTCCCTGCGCTACGGCGCCGCCGGCCGGCCCGAACGCCGCTACGCCTGGCGGGCCTGAGCCGTCACACGGAACCCGCCCGCGGGTCCCCTCTCCTCGTGGTGGGCGTGCACGCGCCTTAGCAGGGCAGCCAGTTGCTCCCGTTCGGACTCGCTCAGCGGCGTCAGGAGGTCGTCGTCCGCGGATGCGATGTCGGCGTTGAGGTGGTCCAGGGCCGTCCTGCCCTGCGGGGTGATGCGGACGTCGACGCGGCGGCGGTCGGTGAGGCTGCGGACGCAGTCGACCTGCCCGGCGTCGGCCAGGTCCTTCACGACCCTCGCGAGGTCGGCGGCGTTCATGTCCAGGCGGGCGGCCAGCACGCCCTTGGGCTGCGGACCGAGATCGGCGACCAGGGTGAGGACGGTCAGATGCCACAGCCTCAGCCCGCGGGCCGCGAGTTTGTCCGACAGGGTGCGGCGGGCGGCCTTTCCCGTCGCGTACATCAGGTACGCACTGAGGTTCAGCACGCTGGGCGGCGTCATGCGTGAACGGTAGCCCGGCTGTGCGCTGCTTGTGAACTCGTCCCATGAATACGTGACTTGAGGGAAGCAGCGGCACGAGGGCACACGAGCGCCGCCGCGCGGAGGGCGGTCCGTGCGGCTGCGTCGCGGGCGGGCCCCGGGACCGTACCGGGGCCGACGGGTCAGGGACGCGTGGTGAGGTAGCCGCCCATGGAGGTGAAGTACTCGGTCGCGGGCAGCTCCCGGCCGTCCTCGGTGCGCACGCGGGTGATGGCCAGGCCGTGGTTGCGTCCCGTCCGGGCGTCGGCGCCGGCGACGATCACCACGCCCTCGCCCTCGCGGTAGAAGATCCGGCCGGGCGTGCCGCCGTAGCGGCCCTCGGAGACGAACGAGGCCAGAACGTCGAGCCGCTTGCCCCGGTGGAAGGTGTAGGCGCTCGGGTACGGCTCGGACTGGGCGCGCACCAGGCGCTCCAGGTCCTCGGCCGGCCAGCTCCAGTCGATGCGGCTGTCCTCGTCGGCGCGCTTGTGGAAGAAGGACGCCTGGGAGCGGTCCTGCCGGGTGAACTCGGTCTGCCCTGAGGCGATCAGCCGGAGTGCGCCGATGGTGACGGGGGCGATGAGGTCGACGGTCTTGTGGAAGAGGTCGGTCGCGGTGTCCGTGGGACCGACCGGCACCGCCTCCTGCCGGACGATGTCACCGGCGTCGAGTTCGTCGTTCATCATGTGCGCCGTGACGCCGACCTCCGGCTCGCCGTTGATGAGCGCCCAGATCAGCGGGGAGAACCCGGCGTACTTCGGCAGCAGCGAGTCGTGCACGTTCAGCGTGCCGTGGCGCGGCAGGCCGAAGATGCGCGGGGGGATCCAGGTGCGCCAGTTGTTGGCCACGATGATGTCCGGGTCGGCCTCCTGGAGGCGTTCGAACAACTCGTCGTCGTCAGGGCGGTTGCGCAGGAGCACCGGGACGCCGTGCTCCTCGGCGAGGTCGGCGACCGAGTCGCTCCAGATCTTCTCGTAGGCGTGGTCGCTCTTCGGGTGGGTCACCACCAGCACCACGTCGTGCTCGGACTCCAGGAGGGCTTGCAGGGTGCGATGCCCCCAGGTCTGGTAACCGAACATGACGACCCGCATGGGGTTCCTCCTCAGAGCGCGGTGGTGGCCGACGCAAGTAAAGCAAGGCTCACCTTAGTGCGCAACGACCCTTGCAGATTGGTCAGTTGGCGCGGTCACCCTTGAAGGGGCGTCCGTTTTGCCCTGTCGACACCTCCAACGGTTTAGCTTAGGCTCACCTAAGTTCGTTGGTGTGCCGCGTCGTCGGCATGCCCGCCTCCTCTTCCCCACACCTGACACGCGCGGCTGCCCCGCACGATGGGAGTGACATGTCGCAGGTTCTTCCTGATGACGCATCACCGGTCCACGACCTGATCGGTATCGGCTTCGGGCCGTCCAATGTGGCCATGGCGATCGCGCTCCGCGAGCACAACGCCCGCGTCGGCAGGCAGGAGGCCGTCACCGCTCACTTCTTCGAGCAGCAGCCCCGCTTCGGCTGGCACCGAGGCATGCTCATCGACGACGCCACCATGCAGGTCTCCTTCCTCAAGGACCTGGTGACGCTGCGCAACCCGGCCAGCGAGTACAGCTTCCTCTGCTACCTGCAGAGCAAGGGCCGGCTGATCGACTTCATCAACCACAAGAACCTGTTCCCGCTGCGCGTGGAGTTCCACGACTACTTCGAGTGGGCCGCGGCCCAGGTCGACGACATGGTCTCCTACGGCCACGAGGTCGTCGGCGTCGCGCCCGTGACCCGGGACGGCGTCGTCGACCACTTGGAGGTGACCGTCCGGTCGGGCGGCGGCCTCGAGATCCACCGGGCCCGCAACCTCGTCATCGGCACCGGTCTGCGCCCCCTCGTGCCCGAAGGCGTGGAGCGGGGCGAACGCGTCTGGCACAACTCCGAACTGCTCGCCAAAGTAGACGAGTTGGAGGGCACCTCGCCCTCGAGGTTCGTCGTCGTGGGCGCCGGGCAGAGCGCCGCCGAGAACGTCGCCTACCTGCACCGGCGCTTCCCCGGGGCCGAGGTCTGCGCGGTCTTCTCCCGTTACGGCTACAGCCCCGCCGACGACAGCAGCTTCGCCAACCGGATCTTCGACCCGCAGGCCGTCGACGAGTACTTCGCCGCGCCCGAGGACGTCAAGCGACAGCTGATGGACTACCACGGCAACACCAACTACTCCGTGGTGGACATCGACCTGATCGACGACCTGTACCGGCAGTCCTACCAGGAGAAGGTGCTGGGCACCGAGCGGCTGCGGTTCCTCAACGTCTCCCGTCTCACCGGCGTCAAGGAGACCCCGTCGAGCGTCCGCGCCACGGTGACCTCCCTCGTCACCGGCGAGGACACCGACCTGGACGCGGACGTCGTGGTCCTCGCCACCGGCTACAGCCCCGTCGACCCCACCAGCCTGCTCGGAGAGGTCGCCGACCACTGTCTGCGCGACGACGAGGGCCGCGTCCGCGTCGAGCGGGACTGGCGCATCGCGACCGACCCCGCGTTGCGCTGCGGCATCTACCTCCAGGGCGGCACGGAGCACACGCACGGCATCACCTCGTCGCTGCTGTCCAACACCGCCGTCCGGGTGGGCGAGATCCTGGACTCCCTCCTCGGCCGCGGGGCCGAGGCCGCCGCGGACCGCAGGCACACCCTCGCCGACGGCACGGGCAGCGCCGCCCGCTAGGCGTCCGCCTGGGGCACCGGGGACACCGATCGGTCCCGGCGCGCCAGGGGACACCACGGCCACCGCCCGTCGTGGCCGCCCGCGCGGTTCCCCGCGCCCCGTCGGGCGTCGCGGGAACCGATCTGTCAACTCGCCCACCGCGCAAGGGATAACGTACGTCGACATGGGCACGACTGCTGCAGTGGAGCGCCCCCCGGCCAGGGGCTCGACCCGGGTCCGCCGGCGACGGCTCATGGGTCTGGCCGCCCTCTTGGCTTTCCTCGTGATCGCCGCCGTGCTGTCGCTGGCCGTCGGCGCAAGGGCGTTGAGTCCCGCCGAGGTGTGGCACGGACTGTTCGACGCCCCCGACCCCGACCGGCGCCTCACGGAGATCAGGCTCATCGTCGAGACCGTACGGGTGCCCCGCACGGTCCTCGGCATCGTCGCGGGCATCGCCCTCGGGGTCGGCGGGGCGCTGATCCAGGGGTTCACCCGCAACCCCATCGCCGACACCGGCCTGCTGGGCGTGAACGCCGGCGCCTCGTTCGCGGTCGTGGTGGCGATCTCCGTGTTCGGGCTCGGCGATCCGTTCCAGTACGTCTGGTTCGCGTTCGCCGGGGCCGCCGTCGCCGGTGTCGTGGTCTTCGGACTGGCGAGCATCGGACGCGGGGCGGGCAACCCGCTGACCCTGGCGCTGGCCGGCCAGGGCGTCACCGTGTTCCTCGCGGCGATGACCACCGCCGTCGCGCTGTCGGACCAAGCGGCGCTGAACGCCCTGCGGTTCTGGAACGCGGGCTCCCTCGCCGGTGTCGGATTCGACGTCATCTGGCCCGTGACCGTGTTCATCGGCGCCGGACTGGTGCTGGCCCTGACCACCCTGCCCTCCCTCAATCTGCTCAACCTGGGGGACGACGTGGCCAGGGGACTGGGCGTGAACATCGCGCTGAGCCGGACCGTCGGCATCACCGCCGTCACCCTGCTGGCGGGCGCCACGACAGCCGCATGCGGTCCCATCGCCTTCCTCGGCCTGATGGTCGCCCACGTGGCCCGGCACGTGACCGGCCCGGACTACCGCTGGCTGGTGCCGTACGCCGGACTGCTCGGGGCCGTCGTGCTGCTGCTGTGCGACATGGTCGGCCGACTGGTCGTGCGGCCGGGCGAGTTGGACGCCGGCGTCCTGGTGGCGCTCCTCGGCGCCCCCTTCTTCGCGGCGCTCGTGTGGCGCGGAAAGTTCAGGCAGGCATGAACGTGACCGACATGAAGGCCTCCCTGCCGCCGGGCGTGCGGCTCGGCCGCCGCCTGTCGTTCGTCTGGCGGCCCTGGCCGCTGTGCGTCACGCTGCTGCTCGCGGCGGCGACCTTCCTGGTGTTCTGCGTGTCCATCGGCGTCGGGGACTTCCCGATCGGTCTTCCGCAGGTCGTCGCCACGCTCTTCGGGCGGGGCGAGCAGGTCGACGCGTTCGTCATCATGGACCTGCGGATGCCGCGCGCCCTGGCCGGAGTCGTCGTGGGCGTCGCGCTCGGGGTGTCCGGGGCGATCACGCAGTCCATCGCGCGCAATCCGCTGGCCAGCCCGGACGTCCTGGGGATCACCTCGGGTGCCAGCGCCGTCGCGGTGTTCCTGGTGACGGTCTCGGGCGGGACCGCCGCGGCGATCGTCGACTCGGTGGGCCTGTCGGCCGCGGCGCTCGCGGGCGGGCTCGGCACCGGCCTGCTGGTGTACTTCCTGGCGTGGCGGCGCGGTGTGGACGGTTTCCGGCTCATCCTCATCGGCATCTCGGTGAGCGCCGTGATGGAGGCCGTCACGACCTGGCTGCTGGTCACGGCCGACATCCGGGACGTGGCCCGGGCCCAGGCGTGGCTGGTCGGTTCGCTGGAGGACCGCTCGTGGGGCGAGGTCTGGACGGCCCTGTGGTGCGGACTCGCCCTCCTGGTCGTCGTCTCCTGCGTCGCCTTCCAGTTCAGGCCGATGCACTTCGGCGACGACGTCGCCGCGGGCCTGGGCGTCCGGTACGCGAGGGTGCGGGCGGTGCTGCTGCTGTGCGCGGTGCTGCTGGCCGGTGTGGCGGTGAGCGCGGCGGGCCCGGTCCCGTTCGTGGCGCTGGTGGCGCCGCAGGTGGCGATGCGTCTGGCGCGCTGCCCCACACCGCCGCTGGCGGCCTCGGGCCTGACGGGTGCGCTGCTGCTGACCGGCTCGGACCTCGTCGCGCGCACGGCGCTGCCGGTCTCGCTCCCGGTCGGCGTGGTCACCGCCGCGATCGGCGGGCCCTTCCTCGTCCATCTGCTGGTGCGGGCGAACCTGCGCTAGATGTACAAGAGTCAGGTGAACCGGAGCAAGGGGGAACCCGTGGTCGCACAGTCCGTCACCGAGGCCGAGGTCGGCGGCGCTTCGAGGCTCGCAGCCCGAGGTGTCACGGTCGGCTACGGCGGCCGGGTCGTCATCGACGAGCTCGACGTGGCGATACCGCCCGGTGTGATCACCACCATCATCGGCCCCAACGGCTGCGGGAAGTCCACCCTGCTGCGGACACTGTCCCGGCTGCTCAAGCCGGCCCGGGGGACGGTCGTCCTGGACGGCGAGGACATCGGCAGGCTCAGGACCCGTGACGTGGCGAAGAAGCTCGGCCTGCTGCCGCAGACACCGGTCGCCCCGGAGGGGCTGACGGTGGCCGACCTGGTCGCCAGGGGCCGCCATCCGCACCAGAGCTGGCTGCGGCAGTGGTCGTCCGACGACGCCGACGTGGTGGAACGCGCCCTGGCCATGACCGGCGTCTCCGACCTCGCCGACCGCCCGGTCGACGCGCTGTCCGGCGGGCAGCGCCAGCGCGTCTGGATCTCGATGACGCTGGCTCAGGGCACCGATCTGCTGCTGCTGGACGAGCCGACGACCTATCTGGACCTGGCGCACGCCCTCGACGTCCTCGATCTGGTGGACGACCTGCACGAGTCGGGCTGCACCGTCGTGATGGTTCTCCACGACCTCAACCTGGCCACCCGCTACAGCGACAACCTCGTGGTGATGCGGGACGGCTCGATCCTGGCGCAGGGGCATCCGCGTGACGTCATCACCGCCGAACTCCTGCACGAGGCCTTCGGGTTGCGCGCACGGGTGATCGACGACCCGGTCGGCGACCGGCCGCTGATCGTGCCGATCGGGCGGACGCACGTACAGCCGGGACACCTCCCGGCACAGGGAAGTTAGTAAGGCTAGGCTAACCTCATTAAGTCGCGGTAAGGTTTGGCTGCCCTTAGGCAAGGGCGCAGCGAACTGGCGCGACAGCAAGGGGATGTTGATGCTCCTCCATCGAACGACGCCCGGGAAGCCATGGCGGCGGCTGGCGGCGGCACTGTCCGCGGCCGCCCTCGGCGTCGGTCTCCTCGCGGGATGCGGTTCCGGCTCCGCGGACGACAAGGGCGGCCAGGGCGAGAACACTCAGGCCGCGGCCGCCGGTGAGTTCCCGGTCACCGTGGAGCACGCGTTCGGATCCACCACCGTCGAGAAGGCGCCGCAGCGGGTCGTCTCCGTCGGCTACACCGACGACCAGACCGTCCTGGCCTTCGGCATCAAGCCCGTCGGCATGGTCGACCAGTACCCGAACCCGCCCGGCAAGAGCCCCGACATCAACACCCAGTGGCCGTGGGTCAAGGACCAGTGGGGTGACACCAAGCCCGAGGTCGTCATGAAGAACGGCGACTCCGGCCCCAACTACGAGAAGATCGCCGCCCTCCGGCCCGACCTGATCGTCGCGGTGTACTCCGAGATCGACAAGGCCGCCTACGACAAGCTCTCCAGGATCGCGCCCACGGTGGCCCGCACCAAGGGCGAGAAGGAGCCCTTCAGCGCCCCCTGGCAGGACAACGCCCTGCACATCGCCAAGGCCCTCGGCCGGGCCGACGATGGCCGGAAGATGGTCGACGGCATCCAGGGGCAGCTGGACGCGGCCAAGAAGGCGCACCCCGAGCTCGGCAAGCAGACCGCCGTCGCGCTGTCCTGGTACAAGGACTCGGTGGCGCCCTTCACCTCCACCGACGTGCGCGGCCGGCTCGTCACGGGCATCGGCTACACGTACCAGACCGAGATCGACAAGATCGCGGGCGGCAGCTTCTACACCACGCTCTCGCCCGAGCGTGTCGACCTGGTCGACGTCGACCGCATCTTCGTCATCAACGACAAGGCCGACACCCAGGCGCTCAAGAAGTTCAAGCTGTTCGCCAACCTCGACGCGGTCAAGAAGGGCAACGTGTCCTACCTGCTCGACAGTGAGGGACCGGCGGTCGGCGCGGCCATCTCCCAGGGCACCCTGCTGTCGATGCCGTACGCCATCGACGAGCTCGTCAAGTCGGTCGAGTAGGGAGTGGGCGCCACCGACACGCGCGTCGCCCCGGCGACCCTGCGCACGACGACCGGCCGCGAGGCCGCCCGATGGGTCGCGGACCACTGCCGCGCGATGCCCGGCCTGACCGTCGCGACCGTGCTCACCACGGTCGCGGGGGCGGCGCTTCAAGTGCTCCCGGTGCTTCTGCTAGGCCGGGTGGTCGACGCGGTCGTCGGGGGCGGTGACCGTTCCGTCCTGGTCGCGATCGGGGTGCTCATCGGTGCCGCCGCGCTGCTCGGCGCGGCGGCCACCGCGGGGTCGACGTACCTGATCGGACGGCTCGGCGCGGATCTGCTCGCGCGGCTGCGGGAGGGCGCCGTACGGGCGGTGCTCGGCATGCCGAGCACCCGGATCGAGCAGGTCGGCCGGGGAGACGTGCTCTCCCGGGTCGGGGACGACGTGGCCGTCATCTCCAAGGGCATCCGCACAGCCGTCCCCACGGTGTTCTCGGCGGGTGTGCTCGTCGTCATCGCGACCCTCGGCATGTTCGGGCTGGACTGGCGGCTGGGCCTGGCCGGCGCGGGCGCGCTGCCCGCGTACGCGCTGGCGCTGCGCTGGTACCTGCCCCGGTCCGCCCCGCTGTACCGCAGGCAGCGCGTCGCCCAGGCCGACCGGGCGCAGGCGTTCATCAGCGGCTTGAACGGCATCGACACGGTCCGGGCCTACCGTCTGGAGGGTGCCTTCCGGGAGGAGGTCACCACCGAGTCCTGGCGGGTGCGGGAACTCGGTATCGAGGTCTTCCGGTTCTTCGGCCGGTTCGTCGGCCGCGAGAACCGCGCCGAGTTCATCGGCCTGGTCCTGATCCTCGTGGTCGGGTACGCGCTGCTGGAGGCGGACGCGGCCACGCTGGGCGAGGTGTCGGCGGCCCCGCTGCTGTTCCACCGGCTGTTCACGCCGCTCGGCGCCATCATGTTCACCTTCGACGAGGCGCAGAAGTCGGGCGCGAGCCTGACCCGCCTGGTGGGGGTGCTGGGGGAGTCCGCCGAGGAGCGGCTGGTCGGCGACGAGTCCGTCCCGGTGGCCCACGCGGGCGCGTGCCCGGTGACGGTCGAGGGGCTGACGTTCCGTTACCCCGGCTCCGAGGAGCCGGTGCTGCGGGACGTCGACCTGACGATCCCCGCCGGCGGTTCGCTCGCCCTGGTGGGCGCCACGGGCGCGGGCAAGACGACGCTCGCCGCGCTGATCGCCGGCATCGGCACCCCCGAGGCCGGTTCGGTGCGCATCGGCACGACCGACCTGGCCGACCTGGACGAGGCGGGGGCGCGGGCCCTGGTGAGCATCCTGACGCAGGAGACCCACGTGTTCTCCGGCCCGCTCGCCGACGACCTGCGGCTGTCCGCCCCCGGAGCGACCGACGCCGAGCTGATGGACGCCCTGCGCACCGTCGGGGCCGAGGGCTGGGTCTGCGCGTTCCCCGACGGTCTGAACACGCCCGTCGGTGAGGGGGGTGAGCGCCTGGACGTCACCAAGGTCGCCCAGATCGCCCTGGCGCGACTGGTGCTGGGGCGGGCACCCGTCGTGGTTCTCGACGAGTCCACCGCGGAGGCCGGCAGCGAGGGCGCCGCCGAGCTGGAACGGGCCGTACTGGCCGCGTGCGCGGGGCGGACCACGCTGTTCGTGGCGCACCGGCTGACCCAGGCGATGGCAGCGGACCGGATCGCCGTGCTCGACGCCGGACGGGTCGTCGAGCAGGGGACGCACGAGGAGCTGGTGGCTCTGGGCGGCCGGTACGCACGACTGTGGCGGGCCTGGCGAGAGGGTAGTTAGGCAACCCTTATTTAGGTTAGCCTAACTCCACATTCTGGAAGGGACGCTGAGTCTTGATGGAACCCCACGCTCGTCTCGCCCTGCTTTCCCCCACGCGCCTGGCCGATCTGCGCCGGCGGATCGGCGACCAACCGGACAGGACCCTCAGCCGGGCCTGCGCCATCGGCCTGTCGTACTGGGCGACGGGCACCAGCCCCGAGGGCATCGAGCTCACGCCCGGCACGCTCTTCGCCGACGTCCTCGGCTGGGCCGGCAACGGCGGTACGCCGCCCGCCGGTTGGGACGTCACCCCGGACGGCCGCGGTATCACCGTCCCCGACGAAGTCCCCCTGGCGGACGCGCAGGCGGCACTCGACGACCTCGCCGACTTCCCGGACCGGCCGCTCGGCACCATCGGCCCCTCCGGCGTGACGGACAGACTCCGGGTCCTGGCCGAGTGGAACGACAACCGGGCCGACCGGGACCGCCCCACCCTCGTGGAGATGTTCCTCCAACAGGCGAGCGCACGACCGGACGCCGTGGCCGTCGTCGACGAGCACCGGTCGCTGACCTACCGTGAAACCGCGGCACACGCGGCCCAGTTGGCCCATCACCTGCGCGCCCGCGGGCTGCGCGCCGAACAGGTCGTCGGCATCTCCCTGACCCGCTCCGCCGACATGGTCGTCGGGCTGCTGGCCGTGCTCCAGGCCGGGTGCGCCTTCGTGCCGCTCGACCCGCAGTGGCCCGCCGCGCGCCGGGCCGTCGTCATCGAGGACGCCCGGGTCGCCGTGCAGCTCAACGCCTCCGGCACGCACGACCCGGCCGAACCGGACGCCGTGGCCGTCGACCTCGGCCACTGGCAGTACGGCTCGTACCCCGCCGAGGGACCCGGCGTCACCGTCCTCGGCGACGCACTGGCCTACGTGATCTTCACGTCCGGATCGACCGGACGGCCCAAGGGCGCGATGATCCGGCACGAGGCGATCAGCGAGCGCCTGCTGTGGCAGGTGAACGAGATCCTCGGCTTCGGCACCGACGACGCCTCCCTGTTCAAGGCGCCGCTGTCCTTCGACATCTCCATCAACGAGATCTTCCTGCCGCTCGTCTCGGGCGGCCGGCTCGTCGTCCTGCGGCCCGGCGGCGAACGCGACCCGCACCACCTGCTGAGCGTCATCGCCGAACAGCGCGTCACCTTCACGTACCTGGTGTCGTCCATGCTGGACGTGCTGCTGGAGATGACCGGCGACTCCGGCCGCCTGGACAGCCTGCGCCATGTGTGGTGCGGCGGCGAGGTCCTCACCCCCGAGCTGTACGAGCGCTTCCGCGCCAAGCTCGACATCCCCATGTACCACGGCTACGGCCCCGCCGAGACGACCATCGGCGTCTCCCACGTGATCTACCGGGGCGCCGCGGAACGCCTGTCGACGTCCATCGGCAAGGCCAACCCCAACACCCAGCTCTACGTCCTGGACGACGAACTGCGCCCGTGCCCGGTCGGCGTCGGCGGTGAACTCTACGTCGGTGGCTTCCTCCTGGGCCGCGGGTACGTCGGCGCACCCGGCCTGACCGCCTCCCGCTTCGTCGCCAACCCCTTCGCCGACGACGGCTCCCGCCTCTACCGCACCGGCGACCTGGCCCGCTTCGCCCCCGACGGGTCGCTGGACTTCCTCGGCCGCGCCGACAACCAGATCAAGATCCGCGGCATGCGACTGGAGATCGAGGACGTCGAGGTCGGTCTCGCCGAGCACCCGCGGGTCCGGCACACCTGCGTCGTCGCGCGGAAGAACGCGGCCGGCGGCACCTACCTCATCGGCTACGTCATACCCGCCGCCGGCAGCGAGGACCTGCGGGCCGACGAGGTCAAGGCATGGGCCGGCGCGCACATGGTCGAGTACATGGTGCCCGCCCACATCGTGGTGCTGGAGGAGTTCCCGCTCACCGCCAACGGCAAGCTCGACCGCAACGCCCTGCCCGAACCCACCCTCGGGACGGGCTCGCCGGCCCGCCCCGCCACCGACGACGAACGGGCCGTGAGCGCGGCCGTCGCGCAGGTGCTGGGCCTCGAAGGGGTGGGCGTCGACCAGGACTTCTTCCAGCTCGGCGGCGACAGCATCCTGGCGATCTCCCTGCTGAGCGCACTGCGCGAACAGGGCCTGCACGTCACGTCACGGCAGATCTTCACGCACAGCACCGTGGGCGCGCTGGCCGCGGTCGCGAGCCGCGAGGACGTCACCACCGTCGACCACGCCGACGTCGCCACCGGCACCGTCGTGGGCTCACCCGTCGTGCAGTGGCTCGGCGAGACCACCGACGCCGTCGACGGCTTCGTCCAGTCCGTCGTCCTGAACACCCCCGCGGAGCTGACCGGCGACGCCCTCGACGCGCTCCTCACCGCCCTGCTCACCCGGCACGACATGCTCCGCGCCAAGCTGGTACGCGGCAGCCGCTGGAGCTTCGACATCCCCGGGGCGGACCGGGCCGCGCCCGGCTGGCAGCGCAGCGACCGGCCGCTCGACGAGTGCGTCGCCCTCGCCACCGCCGGACTGAACCCCGACCAGGGCGTCATGCTCCGGGCCGTGTGGCGCCCCGAGGCACGCCAACTCGTCCTGGCCGCCCACCACGTGGTCGTCGACGGTGTCTCCTGGCGCGTCCTCATCGAGGACCTGGCCACCGCCTGGCGCCGGTTCACCGCCGGTGAACCCGTCGAACTCCCCCCGGTGGGCACGTCGTTCCGCCGCTGGACGCAACTGCTGGAGCGCGCCGCGTTCGACGCCGACAGCTCGTACTACCGGCGCCCCCTGCCCGGCGAGGACCGGCCCCTGGCGCACCGCGCTCTGTCCGAGACGGACACCGTCGCCCGCGAACGCCTGCGGACCGTCACCGTCGGCCCCGAGACCACCGCCGCGCTGCTGGGCGAGATCCCCGCGAAGTTCCACGCCGGCGTCAACGACGTCCTGCTCACCGCCCTCGCCGTCGCCCTCGCACGTCGGCGCCGTGACCTCGGCCAGGACCAGACCTTCGCCCACATCGAACTCGAAGGACATGGCCGCGAAGGGCAGTTCGTGGCGGGCCCGGCCGGCTTCGAACCGGAACTGTCCCGGACGGTGGGCTGGTTCACCACCCTCTTCCCGGTCACGGTCGACCCCGGCACGGCAACGGACTTCACCACCCCCGCGTACCTGACCTCCGCCCTCAAGGCGGTCAAGGAAGACCTCGCCCTGGTCCCGGACAACGGCATCTCCTACGGGGCCCTGCGCTACCTCACCCACAGCGAGTTCGACGCCCCCGCACCCCAGGTGCTCTTCAACTACCTCGGCCGCTTCGCCGCCGGCGCGCCCGGCGACTGGCAACTCGCCGGCACCACCGGCCAGCTCGGCGAGAAGCGCGACCCGCGGATGCGCCTGCCCCGCGCCCTGGAGTTCAACGCGATCACCGAACCCGCCGCCTCCGGCGCCTATGAGCTGGTCACCACCATCTCCTGGCCCGACGGCCTGTTCACCGACGCCGACATCACCGCACTCGGCGACTACTTCCGCACGGCCCTGACCGGACTCGCCGCGCTCGACCAGGGCGGCCACTCGCCCAGCGACTTCCCCCTCGTCCCGCTCGCACAGTCCGACGTGGACGCCCTGGACGGGCCGGAACTGCGGGACATCCTCCCGCTGACCCCGCTCCAGGAAGGCCTCTACTTCCACTCGGTCTTCGACGACGACTCCGCCGGCGCCTACGTGGAGCAGCAACTGCTCACCCTCGAAGGGGAGGTGGACGCCGACCGGCTCGCGACAGCCGCCACCCGGATGCTCACCCTGTTCCCCAACCTGGCCGCCCGCTTCACGGCCCTCGCCGACGGCCGCGTGGTCTCCGTCCTGGAGCATGGCGCCAAAGCCCCGTTCACCACGCTGGACCGCCCCGGCATCACCGACGGGGAGATACGCGACCTCGCCGATCGGGACCGCCGCGCCGGCTTCGACCTGGCCACTGGCCCCCTCATGCGGTACACGCTCGTCCGCGCCGGTTCCGGCCGGAACATCCTGGTCCAGACCGTTCACCACATCATCGCCGACGGCTGGTCCGTGCCCCCGATGCTGCGCGCGCTGCTCGCCGAGTACCACGCCCCGGGCAGCGTCCACCCGGTCGGCGGCTTCGCCGACTACGTGCACTGGCTCGCCGGACGCGACGCCGACGAGAGCGACCGCGTCTGGCGCGAGGAACTCGCCGGACTGCCCGGACCCTCACTGGTGGCCGAGGGACACACGCCCTCGGACCGGTTCGCCGACCTCGCCGTGGAACCCGGGACCGACCTCGACGCCGCTGCCCGCCAGACCGGAGTCCCGCTGAGCGTCGCCGTGCACAGCGCCTGGGCCGTCACCCTGGGCGGCATCCTCCAGAGCCGAGACGTCGTGTTCGGCTCCACGGTCTCCGGCCGCGACGCCGAGGTCCCCGGCATCGGCGACATGGTGGGCCTGTTCATCAACACCATCCCCGTCCGGGCCCGTTGGGCCCCCGGCACCACCGCGGACGACCTCCTGAGCGCCGTACGCGACCATCACAGCGCCGTCCTGCCGCACCAGCACGTCTCCCTGGCGCGCATCGGCCGCCAGGCCGGCTCCGGCCCGCTCTTCGACACGCTCGTGGTGTTCGACGTGGCCACCGACGTGACGTCGCTCCGGCGTCCCGGCGACACCCTGACCATCACGGACCTCACCAACGAGGGCGCCCCGCACTACCCGCTCACGCTCGTGGTCGAGCGCGCCCCGGACGGCCGTCCGCGCTTCAACCTCATCTACGACGGCGAACTGCTCGGCGTGCCGACCGCCCGGGGCATCCTGCACACCTTCACCCGGACCCTGAGCGCCCTGCTCACCCGCCCGGACGCCAGGATCGTCGACCTGACGCCCGAGGGCGAGCGGCGTCCCGCGCCGGTCACCCCGACCACCCTGGGCACACTCTTCGACACCGCCGCCCGCCGCGACCCGGCCGCGACAGCCGTCACCCAGTGCGCCCTCGACGGCACCACCCGGTCCCTCACCTATGGCGAACTGTCCGCCGCGAAGAACGACCTGGCCGCGGCCCTGCGCGCGGCCGGGGCCGGCCCGGGCAAGCGGGTCGCCGTGGCCGTCCCGCGCTCCCTGGAACAGGTCGTCGCCCTGGTCGCGATCGTGGCGGCGGGCGGCGCGTACGTCCCGCTCGACCCGGCCTACCCGGACGACCGGCTGGAGTACGTCCTCGGCGACGCGGCCCCCCAGGTCGTCCTCGTCGACCGGGACCAGCACGACCGCTTCACGGACCTCCTGGCCCGGGCGGGGGTGCCGGCCCAGGTGCTGGTCCAGGGCGAAGAGCCCCCGGCCGCCCACGCGGAGCCCGCCCCCGAGCCCGACTGGCACACCCCCGCCTACGTCATCTACACCTCCGGGTCCACGGGCCGCCCCAAGGGCGTCGTCGTCCCCCACTCCAGCGTGGTGTCGCTGCTGGCGAACACCCGGCCGGACATGGACTTCGGCCCGCGGGACGTCTGGGTCCAGTTCCACTCCTCCTCCTTCGACTTCGCCGTCTGGGAGCTGTGGGGCGCGCTGGCCCACGGCGGTGAGCTGCTGGTGCCCGAGTACGCACTGACGCGCTCCCCGGTCGACTTCCACCGCCTGGTCCGCGAACGCGGCGTGACGGTGCTCAACCAGACCCCGTCCGCCTTCTACCAGTTCATCGAGGCCGACCGGCTGGCCGGAGAACCGCTGCCCGCACTGCGCCGGATCATCTTCGGCGGCGAGGCACTGGACCTCGCCCGGCTGCGCGGCTGGGTCGAACGGCACGGCACGACCGCCCCCGAGCTGGTCAACATGTACGGCATCACCGAGACGACCGTCCACGTCACCCACCGGGTGCTCACCGACGAGGACTTCGCCCCCGGCGACGACGCCAGCCCCATCGGCGGCCCGATCCCCGGCCTGGTCACCTACCTCCTCGACGACCGGCTCCGCCCCGTGCCGCCCGGCCGCGAGGGCGCCATCTACGTCGCCGGCGACCAGGTGTCGCTCGGCTACCTGGGCAGGCCCGGACTCACGGCGGGCCGCTTCGTGGCCGATCCGTTCGCGGCCGACGGCTCCCGCATGTACCACACGGGCGACCTCGCGATCCGCACCCTCGACGGCGAACTGGTCTTCACCGGCCGCGCCGACGACCAGGTCCAGCTCAAGGGCTTCCGCATCGAGCTGGGCGAGGTGGAGTCCGCGATCAGGGCCCTGGACGGCGTGACCGACGTGGCGGTGACGGTGGCGGACACCGGGGACCACCTGGTGGCGCACGTGGTGGGCAGCGCGCCGGGTGATCTCGACCGCCGGCTCACGGAGAAACTGCCCGTGCACATGATCCCGAGCCGGGTCCTGACGATCGACGCCCTCCCCCTGACGGTCAACGGCAAGCTGGACAGAACGGCCTTGGCGGGGCGCGCCCCAGGGGGCGCGGGGAACTGCGCGACCAGCCACGACACACCCGCAGGTGAACACACCACACGTGCCACGCTGATCGAAATCTTCACTCACACACTGCCCGGCACCTCCGTGGACGCCGACACCGACTTCTTCCGCGCCGGAGGCGACAGCATCATCGCCATCACGGTCGTGAACAGGGCCCGGGCCCTGGGCCTGCCCCTCACCCCGAGGGACGTCTTCCTGCTCAAAACCCCCCGCGCCCTGGCCGAACACCTGGGAACCAGCGCACCCCGGGCCACTGCGGAGCCTCAGCCGCAGGGACGGGTGGGCGGCGACCACCGCGTTCGCGGCGCGCACGGCGTGTGGACCCTCCGCACCGAACCCGCC